>CAZBMH010000007.1:53481-63262 GCA_964492685.1 uncultured Micropruina sp. | reverse complement strand
TCATCTTCGTCGTCATCACCTCGACCATCGGCGGCCTGCAGATCTTCGACGAGCCGCGGATGTTCGACACCGCCGGCCTCGGCGGGGCGGACCGGCAGTGGATGACGGTCACCATGTACCTCTACGAGCTGGGCTGGGGCAGCCAGCGGAACCTGGGCCGGGCATCGGCCGTCGCCTGGGTGTTGTTCGTGATCATCGTTGCCATCGCCGCGCTCAACTATTACGTGACCGGCCGCATCTCCAGTACCGAAGGGAAGAGGGGCAAGAAATGAGCTCGGTTGGCATGGCGCAGCAATTGGCCGGACGTGGTGCCGCCCGCAAGGCGCGAGGGCGGCGGTCGTCCGGGGACCTGCAGGGGGCCACGTGGGTCCACTACGTGCTGATCGCCGCGGTGTTGGCGATCTCGGCCTACCCGATCTACTACGCGTTCCTGCTGTCGAGCTCGACGGCGGCCGACATCGCGCGCAATCCGATTCCCTCGCTGTTGCCTGAGGGCATGTTCGGCACCAATGTGTCGCGCGTGCTGTCGGCGGGCATCGGCTTTTGGCCGGCCTTCGTCAACAGCGTCATCGTGGCCGTGGTGACCTCGCTGTCGGTGGTCTTCTTCTCCACGCTGGCCGGCTATTCGTTCTCCAAGCTGCGCTTCAAGGGCCGCCAGGGGCTGTTGCTGTTCGTCGTCGGGACGATGGCGATTCCCACCCAGCTGGGTGTGGTGCCGCTGTTCATCGTGATGGCCAAGCTGGGCTGGACAGGCCAGCTGATCGCCGTCATCGTGCCGGGGATGGTGACCGCCTTCGGGGTCTTCTGGATGACCCAGTACCTGTCCGAGGCTCTGCCCTTCGAGTTGATCGAGGCTGCCCGGGTGGATGGATGCTCGATGATCCGGACGTTCTGGCACGTCGCGCTCCCGGCCGCCCGCCCAGCGGCGGCCATGCTCGCGCTCTTCTCCTTCGTCGCCTCGTGGACGAGCTTCTTCTGGCCGTTCATCATCCTGGGATCGAGCAATCCCACGCTGCCGGTCGCTCTGCAGTTGCTCCAGGCCACGTACTTCAAGGACCTCTCGCTCATCATGACCGGCGTGGTGTTGGCCACGGCACCGTTGGTCGCCCTCTTCGTGTTCGCAGGGCGCCAGCTCGTGTCCGGGGTGATGGCTGGGGCCGTCAAGGGTTAGCGCCCCTGCCTCAGCTGAAGGTGACCTTCCAGGTATCCCCGCTCCGGGTGGCCATCGCCTCGAAGAGCGAGCGGTAGCCGATGTAGCGGTCGCCGTCCGACGCCCGGACGATGCAGGAGAGCCGGGTGGTGATCGGGGCGGTCGCCACGTCGAAGTCGGACGGGTCCAGGGTGAACTTGGCCTTGTCGACGGAGGCGCGGCCGGACTTGACCGTGCAGCTCACTGCGTTCTTGGCGACCCTTTCGCCGGGCGGCTTGAGGAAGTTCACCCCACACTTGGCGTCCACGAGGTTGTGGCGGGCGCTCAAACACTTGGCGAAGGCCGCCCTCGCCGCGCTCTGGACCCCCTTCAGGGCCGCGGAGGACAGCGACACCTTGGCCGAGTACAGGTCCGGGGGGGTCGAGGGGCCCTCGACGACGAACGTCTTGGGCGAGAGTGCGAACGTGGGGTTGGTGGTGCCCAGCGTGTAACCTCCGGGGAACAGGTCGACGTTGTCGGAGGTGACGGCCACGCCGTTGATCGTCATGCCGATCTCGTCCGGCCGGAGCGTCGCCAACCGCGCGGTCGCGGTGCCGGTCACCAGCCGCCACAGGTTCCCGTCCTTGACCACCGTGATGGTCTTGCTGACGTCGCGGTCACCGATTGTGTACGCCACATCGATCTCGGCGCTGAAACCGCCGGCGGTCGCGGGGTCCGTCACGGTGAGGTCGGTGATGGGCGCGGCCACGGCGGCGGCCCGCATCGCCTCATCGGTGAGCAGGCGGTCGTCGACGGGGGCGTCCAACAGCAGGCCCCTGGCGGTCGCCGAGTCGCCGCGGGCGATCGCGTCGAAGTAGGCCCGGACCGCATCGCCCGGCGACGCCGGTGCCGGTTCGCTCGCGGTGGTGGTTCCCCCCGGCGTGGGCGTGGAGCCCCGAAGCTGGCCCGCAGCGAAGATCCCCGCGACGGCGAGGGCGGTCACGGCCACCCCGGCCCCGATCACCAGGCCCGGGCGGTGCCCGCGCGCGGCGCCCCGGCCGCCGGGACCGGCTGGGGGCGGTGGCGCGAAGCCCTGCGGAGAGGGGGTCGCTCCCACGGGCGGTTGTCCGTAGGGGGGTTGCCCGGGGCCCTGGCCGTACGGGGCCTGTCCGTAGGGCGCCTGGCCGTAGGGCGGCTGTCCGGCCGGTGCCTGGCCGTAGGGGGCGTGCCCGTAGCCGGGCGGCGCCGTCGGAGGGTAGGGGGGCTGGTGGGCCTGCCCGTAGGGGCCCGGCGCCCCGGCCGGGCCATAGGCGGCCGGCGGGTGGGGGGCCTGCGGCCCGGCCTGCGGATAGGGGGCCTGCCCGTAGGGCGGCTGTGCGGCGGGGTACCCCTGAGGAGGCTGGCCGGGGGTCGGAGGCTGCGGGGCGTCCTGGCCCGTGGGCTGTGGCGCGGCGGGCGGGGTCGCGTCGGTCGGAGACCCGGGAGCGGCGGGCGCCTGCCAGGGAGCGGGAACCCCCGGCGCGCCAGTGAGCTCATCGCCGTCGAGCGGGGGCGGGGGCGTGCGATCTGACACGGGGACTCCTGGGGGGTCGAGAGACAGTCACGATACCGACTGCCAGGCCGGTGGCCACAGTCCGACCCGGCCGTGGCCGACGCCGGGCAGGCGTGTCGCTGTGTCGCCGCCCGGGGGGATCGCCATCATGGAGCAATGACGGGTCTGCTCGAGGTGATCGCGCTTCACGCGGCCGACGCCGAGCGCGCCGAGGGCGGCGGTGCCGACCGCATCGAACTGTGCGGAACCCTGGACGAGGGCGGCATGTCTCCGACGCCCGCGCTCGTGGCCCAGGTGCGGCGGGCGACCAGCGTGCAACTGCGGGTGATGGTGCGGCTGCGTCCCGGGTTCGGGACCGACGGCGGGGAGGCCACCCGGCTGCGCGGGCTCATGGTGTCCTACGCCGACGCCGGGGCCGACGGGATGGTGTTGGGCTTCCTCAACGGCCACGGCGAGGTCGATCTGCAGGTGACCGGCGAGCTGGTGGCCGACGGCGCGTGGCCGTGGACGTTCCACCGGGCGATCGACTCCTGCCTGGACGCCGACCTCGGCTGGGCCGCGCTGCGGACGCTGCCGCGGCTGGATCAGGTGCTGACGGCCGGGTCGCCGCGCGGGCTGGATCACGGCCTCGACGACGTGCTCCGGCGCGCCACCTCGGACCCGTGGGTCGCCGAGCGCACGATGGCCGGCGGCGGGCTGCATCCCGATCAGGTTCCCTGGCTGGTGCGCGCCGGGGTGCGCGCGTTCCACATCGGCGCGCCCGCCCGGCCACAGGGCTCGTACAAGGCCTACGTCGACCCGGACCTGGTCCGGTCTTGGCGCACGCTGATCGACACGGAGGTCCGGCACGCCCGCCGCGGGGCTACTCAGGGCTAGGACGCGCCGCCCGCAGCGTCGTCGGCGGGTTCGATGTGGACGAACGTGGTCGTCCCGGGGAGGGCGACCTCGACCTCGTCCTCGATCGCGTCGGCGACGTCGTGGCTGCGGCGCACCGTCCACTGACCCGGGACCGACAACGTGACGTACACGAACCGCTGCCGACCGGACTCGCGGGTGCGCTGGTCGGTGACGCTCACCCGGGGATCCTGGGCGGCGCGGGCGACGGCCGCCGCGACGATCTCCACCTCCTCGGGGGGCAGGGCGGCGTCCAGCAGCCCCACCACCGAGCGCCGGACCAGGTGATAACCGGTGATCAGGATGTTGACCCCCACGGCGAGCGCGATGGCCGGGTCGAGGAAGGCCCAGCCGGTCAACAGCACCAGGGCGATGCCGATCAGCACGCCCACCGACGTCCAGACGTCCGTCAGCAGGTGCTTGCCGTCCGCCTCCAGGGTGATCGAGCGGTGCTGCCGCCCCGCCCGCAGCAGCGCCATCCCGGTGCCGAGGTTGAGCAGGGTCGCGACGGTCGACAGCACCAGGCCGATGCCCAGCTCCTCCAGGGGGGCGGGATGCAGGAACCGCTGAATGGCGCTGACGATGATGGCGATCGACGCCACGAAGATCAGCGACCCCTCGACCGCCGCGGACATGTATTCGGCCTTGCCATGGCCGAAATCGTGGTTGTGATCCGCCGGCTTGGCCGACAGCCGGAGCGCCCAGATCGCGACGAGGGCGGCCAGCAGGTTGATCGTCGACTCCATGGCGTCCGACCACAGGCCGATCGAATTGGTGAGCCACGCGGCCACCGCCTTGATGGTGACAGTGGCGATCGCCGTTGCCAACGACAGGTACAGGAACTTCTGCAGGTAGCTGTATTCGGCTTGCTCGGTCGTGGTCATGATCCCTCGCGCGGTCGGACGCCCCACGATACCGGGGCCCCGCCCGGGTGCCTCAGTCCGCGGACGAAACCGGGACGGTCGACTCCTCCACCAGCCCCAGTGTCACCGGCCAGTCGCCGGGGCGCTCCAGGAGTTGCAGCAGGGCGGCCGGGTCGCGCGGCCACACCGGTTCGGCCAACGCCGCCAGCTCGTCCAGCCGATGCCAGGCGTGGCCGTCGAGGGTGAGCTGCTCGTCCGGGGTGTGACCGCTGACGTCCAGGGCGAACGGCGCCGCGACCCGCAGGACGAAGAAGGCCTCGTCCTGGAGCAGCACCTGATCGGAGTAGCCGTGGACGACGGTGCGGGTCATGACCGGCCCCTCCAGGGAGGTCTCCTGAACCGCCAGCCCGGTCTCCTCGGCCAGTTCCCGGACCGCGGCCTGGTGCGGGGTCTCGCCGGCGTCGATGCCGCCGCCGGGGGTGACCCACCAGCGGGAGCCGGGCAGGCCCGGGTCGGTGTCGGCGAACAGCAGCAGCCGCTCGCCGTCGGTGACCAGCACCCGGACGGCGCTGCGGGTGCGCCGCGGCCGGTCCCCGGGGGGGACCGCCACGAAGCGGCGGCGGCGGAACGGCTCGCCCGTCATGAGCCGATGCGGATCGAGGCGACGGGCTCCAAGGACTCGTCCAGCACCTCCAGCGTGGCGGGACCGGGCGGCAGCGAGAAGGCCAGCTGCCCCTTGGCGGTCTTCCCGGCCGTCAGGATCGTGGTCGGTAGCGGTCGATCCAGTTCCGGGCCGAAGGCGAGGATGTGCGAGCCCCCGCTGGCGTCGGTCACGCTCATGAACACCGGACCCACGATCAGGACGCCCGTGGTGGCCGCCACCCGGACCTCCAGGATCAGGTAGCTCTCGCCCGGGTCGGGGGGCATCGACCCGGCGTTGGTCCAGTCGGCCGAGGTGACCGTGATCGTCCCCGACCCCTGGCCGGTGGTGAGCGCGACCTCCTGGCCGAGCTGGCCGCCGACGACGGGGGCCGACGTTGCCGGCGACGCCGTGGGGGACTGGCGCACGATCGTGGGCGGCGGGGTCAGCGGCGGCGCGGTCGTGGGAGGCGTCTGGGGCCGGAGCAACGCGAAGGTGCCGCCGCCCACGGCGACGACGAGGAGCACCGCCAGCCCGACGATCCCCACCACGAGACCGGGGCGCGACTTGCGGGGAGGCGAGGGTACCGGTGGGGCGGACGGCTGCCACGGCGGGATGGGGCCCGGCGGCGGGGTCGTGGCGCCCGTCCAGGCGGGCGGGGCCCGGTGGGCGTCGGTCGCGGTGGCTGGTGGCCATCCGGCGGCCGGCTGGGGCCAGGCGGGGGGCGGGGCCGGCTGGGCGGGCGCCGCGGGGGCGCTGGGGCCGGGCCAGCCCTGCGGTGCAGCGGGCGCCGACGAGGGCCAGGCCTGCGGCGCGCCCGGTGCCGACGAGGGCCACGCGGGGCCGTTCCCGCCCGGCGCCGCCTGGAAGTCCGGCTGGTCGGGGCCTGGGGTGCCCAGACCTTCGGGTTGGCTCATGCGGGATCCTTCCGGGCGCGGCGACTGGCGGGTGGGCGAGCGGTCAGGGTCGGCGATCCGGCGGTTCCCCGGCCCGCAGCCCCGCCCCGACGACGAACAACACGGCGACGCCCACCAGCCAGCAGACCAGCTGGGCCCACTGACCCACGACGTCGAAGAACATCGGCAGATCCACCGAGTCGTCCAGCAGCGAGAGGCCGCCCAGGGCCAGCAGCGCCACCGCGGCGACGCCGTAGACGAGCCGCACCTGGCGGCGCCGATGGGTGGCCCGGGACGACAGTGAGAAGGAGACCGCCAGCATCAGCAGCGAGAGCGGCTGGACGATCCCGCCGAGGATCAGGGGAATCAGCACCCCCGACGTGGTGGCCGACCACATCTGGGCCAGCGTCACCGGCTGGGGGGCCGGCCGCGCCTGCTCGGGGCGGATCGGGGCGAACCACGTCTGGTCGGGCGGCGGGAACGTGGCGGGGTTGACCTGGCCGGGCCCGTAGTGGCGGGCGGGCTGCGCGTAGTCGACGGTGGTGACCGGGGTCGGCCGCAGCGGCTGCAGGGGGGACCAGGCCGGCGCGCCCCCCGCGGTGGCGGTGGCGTGAACCGACCCCCATGTGGACTGGCTCGTCATCGCGGAGGCTGCCACGTCGAAGGCCTGCAGCGGGTCACGCCGCGGCCCCGGGGTGGGAACCAGCGAGCGGAGCTCCGGTCCGGGCGCGGCCGGCGGCACCCACGCGGGCTGTTCGGCGGGGGCGCTCAGGCCGGGGCGGACGGCAATCTCCGGGCTGGGCAGCGGGGCGACGTCAGGGGTCTCGAAGGCGTCCGGTCGCTCCACCGGCGCGTATTCGGGCCCGTCGGTCCAGTCCGCCATGGGCGCCATCGTAGTCCCGGCGCAATTGGATGCGGGGGCGCCCGGATCGGGCGCGCTGGATCGGGGGCGCCGAGCCGTGGTCCGGACCCCCCGTCCCCGGCGACGGGTCGCGTTGGGTTGCCTCTGCCTCCTAAGCTGGGGGCTTGCGCCCGAGCAGTGGTGAGGCGCTCGATGAGGAGTTGAGGACATGCCGACTGGCAAGGTGCGTTTCTACGACGCGGAGAAGGGATTCGGGTTCCTCTCCAAGGACGAGGGCGGCGAGGACGTCTACGTCCGCGCATCGGCGCTGCCCACGGGCGTCACCAGCCTGAAGCGGGGCCAGAAGGTCGAGTTCGGCATCGCCGAGGGGAAGAACCGGGAGCAGGCGCTCGCAGTCCACCTGCTGGAGGCCCCGCCGTCGCTGTCCAAGGCGCAGCGCAAGTCCCCCGAGACGATGGCCGTGATCCTGGAGGACCTGATCAAGATGCTCGACCAGATCGGCAACGGCTACAAGCGTGGCCGCCACCCCGACGCCAAGCACGCCGACAAGGTCGCCGCCGTGCTGCGCGCGGTGGCCGACGAATTCGAATTGTGAGGTCACAGTGAGCACCCTGACCGTGGACACCGCCTGCGCCGACGCGGTCGAGCTGGCACATGATGCGGCCGTGGCCCGGGGCGGGGTCTTCGAGGTCGGGGGGCATCGCGGGGTGTTCGCCGAGGACTCTCGCGTGGCGACGCACCTGTTCGACTGCCTGCATCCGGGTTACCCGGGGTGGCGCTGGTCGGTGACGGTGGCGCGGGCGTCCCGCGCGAAGGCGGTCACCGTCAACGAGGTGACGTTGCTGCCCGCCGAGGGCGCGCTGCTGGCCCCGGCGTGGGTGCCCTGGTCGGAGCGAATCTCCGCCGGCGACATCGCTCCCGGGCTGCTGATGCCCACGGCGGACGACGATCCGCGGGTCGAAGCCGGGTTCACCGGCGGCGAGCTGGCGGCCGACGCCGACCCCGCCGAGGCCGCCCAGACGCGGGCCGTCGTGGCCGAGCTGGGCCTGGGTCGCGAGCGGGTCCTGTCCGCCTACGGCCGGGACGAGGCGACGGAGCGGTGGATCGCCGGCGACGGCGGTCCCGACAACCTGATGACCGCCCAGGCCCCGGGGCTGTGCCAGGGCTGCGCCTACTTCGTCCCGCTCGGAGGGGTGCTGGGTCGGGTCTTCGGCGTGTGTGCCAACGAGTATTCCCCCACGGATGGGACGGTCGTCAGCCGCGACCACGGCTGCGGCGCGCACTCCGATGTGGTGGAGGCCACCAGCGGGGGAGACCTGCCCCGGCCCGTGTGGGATGGCACCGCCACCCCGGGCAACATCTTCGACTGATTCGTCCGTCCGGTCTGCGGGCTGGTCAGCACCTCGTTCGGCGGGGGCGTCGTCGGCTACCGTGTGGCATCACCCGCATGAGCATCCGAGGAGCAGTCGCATGAGCAGTATCGCCCGCCTGGACCTGGACGGTACGTCCTACGAGCTGCCCGTCGTGCAAGGCACCGAGGGGGAGCGGGCGATCGACATCAGTCGCCTGCGGGACACCACCGGCCACATCACCCTCGACGACGGCTACGGCAACACCGGCTCCTGCCGGTCGGCCATCACCTACATCGACGGCGACGCGGGCATCCTGCGCTATCGCGGCATCCCGATCGAGGAGATCGCCGGTCGGTCGTCCTTCGTGGAGACCGCCTGGCTGGTCATCTTCGGCACCCTGCCCACCGTCGAGGAGCGGGAGCGGTTCGCGCTGCTGCTAGGCGAGAACGCGATGCTGGACGAGAACATGCGCAAGCACTTCGACGGCTTCCCCGCGCACGCCCCGCCGATGGCGATCCTGTCGGCGATGATCAACACGTTGGCCGCGCATCACGGCTCGGTGGCCTCGGTCTCCAACCAGGAGCAGATGGAGGTGGCCGCCGCGACCTTGATGTCCAAGGTGCGCACCATCGCCGCCGCCGCCTACAAGTCGTCCATCGGCGAGCCGCTGGTGTACCCCCGCTACGACCTCAAGTACGCCCAGAACTTCCTGCACATGATGTTCTCGGTCCCCTACCGCGACTACGAGCCCACGCCGCAGGTGTCGGCGGCCCTGAACCTGTTCCTGATGCTCCACGCCGACCACGAGCAGAACTGCTCCACCTCGACGGTGCGCATGGTCGCCTCGTCCAAGGCGAACCTGTTCGCGAGCTGCGCCGCCGGTGTCTGCGCCCTGTGGGGCCCGCTGCACGGCGGGGCCAACGTGGCCGCCATCACCATGCTGCAGGAGATCCACGACGCGAAGATGCCGGTCACCGAGTTCGTGCGCAAGGTCAAGGACCGCGAGGACGGCGTCAAGCTGATGGGCTTTGGGCACCGCGTCTACAAGAATTTCGATCCCCGCAGCAAGATCCTGAAGAATGCCGTGGACGGGGTGCTCAGCGAGCTCAACCGCACCGACCCGCTGCTCGACATCGCCCTCGAACTGGAGGCGGCGGCGCTGTCGGACGACTACTTCGTCTCGCGCAAGCTGTACCCCAACGTCGACTTCTACTCCGGCATTCTGCTGCGGGCGCTGGGCATCCCCACCGACATGTTCACGGTCATGTTCGCGATCGGCCGGATGCCCGGCTGGATCGCCAACTGGAAAGAGATCAACGAGGATCCCAAGGCGCGCATCTACCGGCCGCGGCAGGTCTATGTCGGCCCGACGGACGTCTCCTGGGTGCCCCGCAGCGAGCGCTGATCGTCGGACGGAATCGCCGTCCGACGGCGGCTTTCATCGGTTGGTCCCGGCCCCTGCGAACCGCGCGAGCGCGGCGGTGAAATGATCTCGGCCGCCGCGCCGATCGTGTAGAAAGAGGAGGGCGACGCCCCCGAGTCGCCGACGCCACCCCAGGATTGCCCGTGACCCGCATGCCGATCGCAGCCGCC
>CAZBMH010000007.1:0-53381 GCA_964492685.1 uncultured Micropruina sp. | reverse complement strand
GCCCGGCGCGCCCTCGATCGGGCGCGCGCGTGGGTCGCGGGGGCCTGGGCCCGCGACGCCCGGCGCGCCCTCGATCGGGCGCGCGCGTGGGTCGCGGGGGCCTGGGCCCGCGGCAATGCGACCGCCTCGGAGATGGTCGAGCGGGCCCGCTCCGGCGATCGATACGTCCAACTGGCCCAAGCCAGAGGACTGCAGTGGACGGACGCCTCCGCCCGAGCACATTGCGTTCTGCACAGGTGCCGGGCAAGACGCAAGTGCAGGTCCTCGGGGCCTGCAAGGCGGCCGCGCTCGGCACGTTGTGGGAGAGCAGCCGCAGGCCTAAGCTGGGTGTCGAGAACCCGCGCCGTGTGGGTGATATCGAGACCTGCGTTCGAGGCTCCGGCCTCGAGAAGAACAATGACAGTTCGACTGTCCTGGCGGGGATCGTGAAGGGCCAGCTCCGATACGTCCTGGTCGCAGGCATAGACGTTGGTCTCAATGAGGCCTCCCAACACGTGTTCGACGTGACGGGGGCGGGATCCGATCTCGGGTTCATCTCGTTCAATGAGACCGAACTGCTGATAACGATTGATGATTTCTGCGCGGAACCCACGCAGTCCATCACGGGCCGCCACTGCACGCTGTGCGGCGGTGGCCCCTATTCAATATAGTGACATAGTCATACCGTGCGCGATCAAATGATAGGCTTGTTGACAAACATAGGCATATGATGTGTAGTATATGTCAAAACGTTCGGAATGATGTATGAGCGAAGGAGCTTAGCAGATCAATGGCACAAAATTCACATGATATGAGCCCAGGTCGTCGTTTCTTTGTGACGGGTGGTGCGATTGTGGGTATGGCCGCTATGACACTCGTCGGATGTGCGCCGAGCGGTGCGGAGAAACCACCCGCAACCACCAGTGCGACTCAGTCGGAGGGCGAAACATCATCACCCGAAACTACACCAACTGCTGAGTTTACTCCTGGCGCAACAGGCAAATACTCACCTCAAGAGCTACGTCAGCTAGACAACGATGAGCTTGTCGACCGACTACGCATGACTGGCGATAGTCCAGAAGAACTTGCCCAAAGTGAAGTAGATACATATGCGGCATTCCTCATGTCTGGCACAACAGAGGAGGAGCTTGAACCATATAAACCCCTAAGTATTCCGAATATAGAGCGATATGCGAAGGATATTGATGCGAAATATGCAACAGCAGCCTGTGAGGCGTGGGTCAGAGAGGGCTGTGAATTAAACCAAGACACGCGTATCGCGCACGAAATCATACTCCACGCGTTCGCAGCAAAACGACTCCTACTTATTGGCGAGAATCCTAATGTTCACGACTTTCAGGTAGGCACTACTGCTACAAAAGCAGTGAGAGTGACTGAGGGAGAATTCAATACAGATGGCCGCTCTTTCACTATCGTGACCGAGAATGACCTTTCGAGTAATTTCAAAGGTTCGATAGTGGAGGCTCTTGCAGATGGCGATGACGGTAAATGGTACAGGTCGATTCAGAACGTAGTAAGGAACCGGCGCGTCACCACTACTTACCATAGTCAAGGAGACCACTTCGTACACACTAAGTCCAGCGCAGAGGCGATTAACTAGTTCTCAAGAGACGATTCAAGATTCCATTTTGTCTCATAAAGGCACAAACGCTATAGCTACTATAGTGTTCGTGTCTTTATGGATGATTGTGCTTAAATAGCACTTTGAATAGAGTAGTGGGCAGGCTCACTATGGCGGCCCCTTTGTGCGTATTTGCCTCGTTACTCTTTGCACCTCATGCATTCGCCGATGAAGTTGACGGACCAATCGCACCAGATGGGTTAAGAGATCGACTCAGAGTGTTTGATTCAAGAGCTGAAATAGTAAGCTGTATCGCACGTGGCTATCACGTCACCTCAAGAGGAGTGGGTGTGCCGCCAGTAGATCAACAGCAACACCCGATGCCAACACCCTCAACCGGCTCCGATGGCCGCTGCTGTTCCTGCTGACTCTCAATTTCAGCAACCGCCCGTTATCGGTTCAGGCGCAATACCTCCAACCCAAGGTCTTCAGCCCGGGACGAGGATTCACCGCGGGGCAGGCCGGTCCCAGAGGACTGGGGACCCCACCCCGAGGCCTGCGCATCAGGTGGCACGGGCGTGGCGGCCGTCGAGCCGTCTCCCGGCCGGTTCGCGACGCCTCAGCGCGCGGCGCTCGACCGTGCCGACGCCATCGCAGGCTCCCTCCAGGTCCTTGGCGGCCTGGATCTTCGGGGGTGGGTCCCTCGACGTCGATCCTTTGGGAGGTACGGCGTCCGCGACTACCTCAATTTCTCACCCCCGCGGCGCTCGATCCGAGGGCCGGGCTCGCTGCGGGCGGTCAGCCCTCGACGGGGGTCGTGCGTGACTCGGTCCGCCGCCGACCCGGGGGCGGGCGCAGCCGACGGCGTCGTCCGAGCAAGAACAGCAGCGCTGACAGCCCGATGCCCAGACCTGTGATACACGTGCCCAACCACCACCCCCGCCCCATGGCGCCAAGCACGGGCAGTTGCCACCAGCACACGGCGGTGGCAAGGGCAAACAGTGCGCTGCCGGAGGCGATCACCGTGACGCCATGGGGGTCCATCGCCTTCACCGGGGCCTGCATCAGTGGCCGGTGGTGCGGGGGGTGCGGTTCGGTCACGGACACCACGATAGGCCCGGTTTGGCCACGGTTAGCATGCCGCCATGGTCAATACGTCCCCCAAGGCTGCCAAGACTCGCGTCGCGGCCGCTTCTCCCACTGCACTCGACACGTGGTTTGAGATCACCAAGCGCGGCTCCGACGTCGGGCGGGAGGTGCGCGGCGGCCTGGTGACGTTCTTCACCATGGCCTACATCATCGCCCTCAACCCCCTCATCATCGGGACCGCGGCCGACAAGAACGGGCTGCTGCTCAACGGCATGCCGAAGCTGGACGCCGCTGGCGAGGTCATCGGCGCCAACGTCGGCGGCTCGATCGCCATGGTCGCTGCCGCCACCGCCTTGATCGCCGGGCTGATGACGATCCTGATGGGCGTCTACGGCCGGTTCCCGATCGGCATCGCCACCGGGCTCGGCCTCAACGCGGTCCTGGCCTACGTGATCGCGCCGCAGATGACCTGGGCCCAGGCGATGGGCCTGGTGGTCTGGGAGGGCATCATCATCACGATCCTGGTGTTCACCGGCTTCCGGCGGGCGGTCTTCAACGCCGTTCCGCGGTCGCTGCGCACCGGCATCTCGGTCGGCATCGGCCTGTTCATCGCCTTCATCGGGCTGATGGACGCCGGCGTCGTCCGGAAGTCCGCCGGCGGGGTGCCGGTCGAGCTGGGCATCTTTGGCACGTTGCAGGGTTGGCCGATTGCGCTGTTCGTGGTGACGCTGATGCTGCTGATCCTGCTCTACGTGCGCCGCGTCAAGGGCGCCATGCTGATCGCCATCCTGACCGGCACCGTGCTCGGCGTCATCATCGAGGCCGCCTTCCACGTCGGCTCCAACAACCAGGGCAAGAACCCGACCGGCTGGATGCTCAACGTTCCCTCGCTGTCCGAGTTCAGCGCCCCGAACCTGGGGCTGCTCGGCCGCGTCGACCTCTTTGGCGCTTTCGCCAACGCCAGCTTCGGGGCCATCCTCGGGGTCGTGCTGCTGGTCTTCGCGCTGCTGCTCGCCGACTTCTTCGACACCATGGGCACGATCGTCGCCGTGGGCGCCGAGGGTGACCTGCTCGACGACAAGGGCAACCCGCCTCACACCCAGGAGATCCTGGTGGTCGACTCGCTGGCCGCCGTCGCCGGTGGCCTCGGCTCGGTGTCGTCCAACACTTCCTACATCGAGTCGGCCGCCGGTGTCGGCGAGGGTGCCCGGACGGGCCTGGCTTCGGTGGTGACCGGCGTCGCGTTCCTGCTCAGCCTGTTCCTGGCCCCGCTGGTCAACATGGTGCCCTCGGAGGCCGCCGCCCCGGCGCTCTTCTTCGTCGGGTTCCTGATGATGTCCCAGGTCAGCCGCGTCGATTGGGACGATCCCGAGGAGGGCATCCCGGCCTTCATCACGATGGTGCTCATGCCGTTCAGCTACTCGATCACGGTTGGGATCGGCGCCGGCTTCATCACCTACGTGGCGATCAAGGTCTTCAACGGCAAGGCCGACAAGGTGCACCCGCTGCTGTACGGCGTGGCTGCCCTGTTCGTCATCTACTTCACCCAGGGGATCATCACCAGCCTGCTCCCTGCCTGACCCTGAGGGCCGGCACCGCCGGTGCTGGACGAACCGATGTCGCCGTGGCTCCTTGCCCGGCGACATCGACGTTCCGGGAGCGGCGGCGGGTCGGAATCGGGGGCTCCGGGAGCCGGCAAGGGGGACGCGGCTCAGCCCGCGTAGATCGCCACCACGTCCGGGGCGGGGCGCCCGACGCGGGCCGCCTGGTCACCGAGCGTGGCAAGGTGCTCCAGCCAGCCGGTGAGCGGGTCGGCGAGCGTCCGGCTCTGGGGGGAGAGGGACTCCAGACACGCCCGCCAGGCCTGCGCCATCCCCACCGCCCGATCGTGGCGAAGATAGCCGGTGGCCATCCCCGGCAGGGCGGTCAGCGGCAGCCGGAGCTCGCCGTTTACCAGACTTCCGAGCGCGAAGTGGGGCGGCACCCCGACGCGCGCGAGGTCGAAGTCGAGCTCGTCCGCCTCTTGATCGGTCGTGGGCAGCCGCAGCGATCCCCAGGACTTCGCCGCCAGCCAGGCCTCCACGAGGAGCCAGCCGGCCGGCAGCCGCTCGGGACGCAGAAAGGCGCCGCGCGTGATGGCGAGGATGTCGGCTGCCACCGGCCGATCCGGACGCACCACCGGCGCGTCCGGTGGGCGTCTCAGCAGCGGCCCCAACGAACGGAGCAACCCCTTGCTGGGCCCGGGCGGCTCGGGAAAGGCCTCGGCGGCGATGCCGCGCAGGGCCTGCTCGGTGGCATCCCCGCCGCCGAACATGTCTCGCACCTCGTCCACCCCGATGGCGTAGAGCCGCAAGTCACCCATATCGGTACGGTAATGGAGCCCCCAGTCAGGGGCCATAGATTGGTCCGGTGAACCCGCGCATCCGCCGTCGAATGGTCACCGGTGTCCTCGTTGTTTTGGTGCTGCTGGTGATCGCGGGCGCGGTGTGGCCGGGCCTTGTCCGGTGAGCCGGGGTACGCTTCGGGCAGATCATCAGAAGGAGACGGCAGTGTCGTGGCGGATGCGTGGCGGGCAACTTGCCACCTCGGTGCTTTCCGGTCTCGCCGTCGCGGCGGGGACGACCATGGTGGCGGGGCCCCCGGCGGACGCCGTGCCGGTGCCGCGTGCCACGGTCGCGGCGTCGCCCAGCCCTTCGGCCGCCACGACGTCGCCCAGCCCCTCGGCCGCCACGACGTCGCCTTCGCCCAGCGCGGCCGCCACGGAGCCCGCCGATGCGGAGGATCCCACGGACGACGGCACGAACCTCACCCCGAACAACGACGGCATCCTGTGGGCGTTGGCCGGCGCGGGCCTGGTCTCAGCGCTCGCCGGCGCCTTCGTCGCCCTGCGGCCCTGACGACGCGGTGAGCTGGGCCAGCTGGTTCAGCCGGATCGGGACCGCCCGGTAGCGGGCCGGAAATGCGTCCAGGATGGCCCGCCTTGGGTCGGGGACCGGAAACACCTCGCGCGCATGGCGGGGGAGGGCCGCGAGTTGCACCAGGCGCGGATCCGCCAGCACCGTGCGGACGGCCGGGGCATCACCCCCCAGCAACAGTGCCTCGAGCTGGCCGACGCGCCCCGCCACCACGGCGACCGCGTCGTCGGCGGCCGCCTCGAACGCGTGCTCGGCCTGGTGCCCCCGGCGTCGCGCGTAGCGCTGTTGTGACCAGCCGCCGGCCTTCGTCCGGCCCTGCACGTAGTGGCGGCCGACCTTGGAGGCCTCGATCTCGGTGCCGCGAACGATGCCGACGGCATGCGCCGAGCGGCGGACGAGGAGCACCGCGACCCACCGTTCGCGCAGCGTCGCCTCAATCAACTCGGCCCGGGGATCGAGCACGCCGGGCAGCGGTCCCCAGATCAGCGCCAGCGTCGCGGCGGCCCCGTCGGGGCTCGTGAGCCGCAGCGCGGTGGGGGTGAGTTCGAGCGCCGGCTCCCCGTGGTGGGCGGCGAAGCGCTCCAGCCAGCCGCTCAGCCGCTCGGGCGGCACGCGCACCAGCCGATCCTCATCGTCGCTCGCCCGCCGCATGGGAGCCACCCTAGCGAGGCCCGATCAACCGTCCCCGGCCGGCCGGGTCGCCGTCCCCAGGATTGGCATCGCCGCTGCCCATCGGTGACATGGCCTAGTCTGACCGGACAGCCGACCAGAGCGAGGTGAACCGGGTGAGCGACCTGATCGACACCACCGAGATGTACCTGCGGACGATCTACGAGCTCTCCGAGGAGGGCGTCACCCCGCTACGCGCGCGGATCGCCGAGCGGTTGCGGCAGAGCGGGCCCACCGTCAGCCAGACCGTCGCCCGGATGGAGCGCGACGGGCTGGTGAAGGTCCACGACGATCGCCATCTCGCGCTGACCGTGCACGGGCAGCTGCTGGCCACCCGGGTGATGCGGCGCCATCGCCTCGTCGAGCGGCTGCTTGTCGATGTCATCGGGTTGGATCCACTGCTCGTCCACGAGGAGGCCTGTCGCTGGGAGCACGTCGTGTCGACCGAGGTCGAGAAGCGACTGCTGCAGGTCCTCGACACGCCGCGGGTCTCCCCGTACGGGAATCCGATCCCTGCGTTGGAGGAACTGGGCGTCGCCCCGGCCGCGGAGCCGGAGGCCCCCGTGGTCTCCCTGGCCCAGGCGCTTGCGGAGACCGGGGGCGCCGAGGTGACCGTGGCCCGCCTCACCGAGCACCTCCAAGGCGACGCCCAGATGTTCGCCCTGCTGGTGCAGCACGGCGTGGGTCCGGGCACGCGGATCCGGGTACGCACCGAGGGCGGGCGCTGTGTGCTCAGCTGCCCGGACGGCGTCGACATCGACGCGGGCCCCGAGATGTGCGAGCGACTGTTCGTGGTGGTGGAACCGCGCTGACGCCGCGTCGACCGGAATAGCGCCACTGGGGGGACTGTTGAAGGGGGCGACCACTTCGAGAGGCAGCCCATGGCACCCATTGCTTTGACCCGCGAGTCGTTCGCGGGCACCGTCCAATCCGACGACATCGTCTTCGTCGACTTCTGGGCCGCGTGGTGCGGACCCTGCGTCCGCTTCGCGCCAGTTTTCGATGCGGCCGCCGAGGCCCACCCCGAGATCACGTTCGGGAAGGTCGACACCGACGCGGAGACTGCGCTGGCCGGCGGGCTGGGAATTCAGTCCATCCCGACGCTCATGGGCTTCCGCGAGGGCTACCTGGTGTTTCGGCAGTCCGGGGCGCTCAGCAGCTCCCAGTTCGAGAAAGCAATAACCGAGGTGAAGAATCTCGACATGGAGAAGTTGAAGTCGGAAGCAGTAGGGCACTAGAAGTCTGGTATACAAAAAACATCCTGGGCTTGTCCCCCGCCAGGGTGACAAGCCAACGTGAAATGCTGCATAATGGAGCGCGGTCCCTGCCCCATCCCCCCGGGCAGGGACCGCCTTCGCTTTCGGGGTGAGCTGGCGATCAAGGCCGGCGCCGGCCCTCCTCGCTGCCTTGATGGCGACCCCAGCAAGATTCGAACTTGCGACACAAGGTTTAGGAAACCTCTGCTCTATCCCCTGAGCTATGGGGCCTTCGTTCCCGCGCTCGCGGAGCGGAACACCTCATCATACGGGCTCCGACGGCCCGGCGACGGAGCCGACCGACTGACCAGTCGGTCGTTGAATCTTGGGCAACCCTCAAAGAGATGACGTTTCGGAGATGCAATTGCGGCCCGAGTCGCGTATAGTTCTTAGCAGAGAGCGACGCCAGGTTGATGATGTCTCCTGGGGGTGGGTAGACGGCTTTGAGCCCTTCGATCGGCGTCGCTCTCCTTAGCTCCTTCGGCCCGGTGAGTCTGACTCGCCGGGCCGAAGTGTTGTCGGAAGTGGTCCGGCTCACCGTCGACGCCTCCCTGATCCTACGATGCCGCTATGAGCGATGAAGGACTGCAGCTGGCCGAGGCGAAGATGCGGGCGGCCGGCGTCGCCCCGGCGGCCATCGAGGTGTTCGGCCACTACTACCGCCTCGCCGAAACCGGTGCTAGCGGCCTGATCCGCGAGGACACCATCGAGGCGCTGGTCGACCCGCCGCAGTTCGCCGACATCCGGGTCTCGGACGAGGCCGCGCGGGAGGCGATCGCGCGGACCGTCATGATCAAGTTGAACGGCGGGCTCGGCACGTCGATGGGCCTCGACCAGGCGAAGACGCTGCTGGAGGTGCGCGACGGCCGCAACTTCCTGGACCTGATCGTGCACCAGGTCGAGGCGGCGCGCCTGGCCTACGACGCGCCGCTGCCGCTGCTGTTCATGAACTCGTTCCGGACGCGCGAGGACACCCTGGAGCACCTGCGCCGCTACCCCGACCTGCGCGTCGGCGACCTCCCCCTGGACTTCCTCCAGAACGCCGAACCCAAGATCACCGTCGACGGGCTGCTGCCCGTGGAGTGGCCGGCCGACCCGTCGCTGGAGTGGTGCCCGCCCGGCCACGGCGACCTGTACACGGCGCTGCTGGGCAGCGGCATCCTGGAGCGGCTGGTCGCGGCCGGGTTCCGTTACGCCTCGGTGGCCAACGGCGACAACCTCGGGGCGGCACCGGACGCCTCCCTGGCGGCGTGGTTCGCGGCCACCGGCGCGCCGTACGCGGCGGAGATCTGCCCGCGGACGATCAACGACCGCAAGGGCGGCCACCTCGCGATCCGCCGCTCCGATGGGCAGCTGATCCTGCGCGACACCGCCCAGACGGCCCCCGAGGAGATGGACTTCTTCACCGACGAGCATCGCCACCCGTACTTCCACTGCAACAACCTGTGGATCGACCTGGAGCGGCTGCTGGAGACGCTCCGCTCCCGGGGGGCGGTGCTCGGACTCCCGCTGATCCGCAACGAGAAGACGGTGGACCCGGCCGACGGACGCTCGCCGAAGGTGATCCAGCTGGAGACGGCGATGGGGGCGGCGATCGAGGTCTTCGAGGGCGCGACCTGCATCGCGGTCCCTCGGGATCGTTTTTTGCCGGTCAAGACGACCAACGAGCTGCTGCTGCTGCGCTCCGACATCTTCGAGCTGCGGGCGGACGGCCGGCTGGTCCAGGCGGTGCCGGTGGTGCCGCGGGTGGACCTCGACCCGCGCTTCTACAAGCTCGTCGATGACTTCGAGGCCCGGGTGCCGGTGCCGCCCTCGCTGCGCGACGCCACAGCGCTGGTCGTCCAGGGCGATTGGACCTTCGCCGGGCCGGTCCGGGTGACGGGCGAGTTGATCCTTCCGGACCGTGGCGGGTCGGCGGTCGTCGGCGCATGACCCTGGCCGAGGCGCTCTATCGGGCCCTGACCGGCGAGGCGATGGCGTCCGAGGCCCCGCTGGAGGAGGCACTCACGGAGCACGGGTGGGATGCCTCGCGGCTAACCCGCCACGCCGCCGAGTGCCGGGCCGCCGGCCGCCCGTGGCCGCACCCCGTGCCGCGCGAGCTCCGTGGTGGGATCGGCGCGGCACAGTTCCAGGGGGCGCTGCATCAGGCACTCGTCCGGCATGGGCTCATCGGGTCGCCGGTGCCGCCCTCACCCGCCCGGCCCCTGACGCAGGACGAGCGGCGACTGATCGCCGACGTTCCGCCCCACCACGGGGTGTGAGCGGAGCCGCACGAGGGTAGTCGTGCGGGGACGGAGAGGGTGAGCGTGGGAGCAGCAAGCGGGTGTGGAAACGGATGGGGCCCGTCACCTCGCGGTGACGGGCCCCCTGGTGCCGCGGACGGCGTTACTTCTTGAGCAGGTCGCGGATCTCGCCGAGCAGCTCTTCGCTGGTCGGGCCAGCCGGGGCCGCGTCCTCGTCCTTCTTCACTCGGGCCTGGACGGCCTCGTACGGCTTCACGACGCCGAAGTAGATCACGGCGGCGATGATGCAGAAGGCGACCAGGGCGGTGAGGAACGGGCCGACCGAGGTCATTCCGCCCGGGGCCCAGCCGTCGAAGTTGGGGGCGCCGCCGAGCTTGGCGAGCAGCTCGATGACGATCTTGGTGAACGCGGTGACGACGGTGCCGAACGCACCGCCGATGACGAAGGCAACGGCCAGGTCGACCAGGTTGCCGCGCATGAGGAAGTCCTTGAAACCCTTCACGATTTTCCTTTCCAGACGGCGCCAGACGAATGATGACGTTGAGTTGGGCGCCGCTCCGAGCCACAACTCTAGGGGCCGCCGGGTGCATGTCATCTTTGACAAGGCCCGACAATTACGCCTATCGGAGCGTGAAGCCGAGAGCCCCCTGGGCTGCCTGCGCCACCAACGCGGGGGCGGCGGCCGGTGACACTTCAACGACCAGCGTGAGGCTGCCGGTGGCCGAGGTCGCCCCGAGCACGTCGACCCCGTCCTGTCCGACGATGGCGACCACCCGCGCGCGGGAGACCAGCAGGCCGGGACGGTCGTCCTCGGTCACGCCGTAGAGGTCCACGCGGTCGCCTACGCGCACGAGGCCGCCGGCGATCGCCATGACCGACACCGGGACCGCCGTCAGCCCCTCGGTGACCAGGCCGCCGGCGGTGAGGATCGACGACTCGAGCACCACGGCGTTGGCGGGCAGGGGCACGGTGGCGATCCGTCCGATCGCGGCGTTGGGGTCGCTCAGATAGCGGTCGGGAAGCGCACTGAGCGGCACGTCGAGGCGGGCGACATCGGCGGCGGTCACCAGGGCGCCGCCGTCGATCTCGCGGAGCGTCACCAGGGCCGGGGCGGTCGGGCCCGTCGAACGGGAGGCCGCGCTCACCCCGGCGGCGACGGCGATGCCGACGAGCAGCGCAATGAGGGGCCGGCGGTAGCGCCGCAGCGAGCGATGGATCACATGCAGGGAGGTGGCCACGACCGCATCATGGGAAACCGGCGGACGAGATCGCCCACCGCGAGCGTCAGGCGGCCGTCGTCCCGCCCGAGCTGCCGGAGCCGGACGACGTGGACCCCGAGGTGGCCGCGGCCGGAGTGGAGGTGGTGGTGGCCGACGTGTCCTTCTTCGGGGCGGGGCCCGCGGAGGCGGCGGCCGAGGTGGACCCCTTGGTGCGATTGTCGGTGGCGTAGAAGCCGGAACCCTTGAAGACGACGCCCACCGCGCTGTACACCTTGCGCAGGTTGCCGTCGCAGGAGGGGCAGTCGGTCAGCGGATCGTCGGTGAACCGCTGGACGACCTCGTGTTCGGCCGAGCAGTCGGTGCAGCGGTACTGGTAGGTCGGCATGGTCTCTCTCGTGCAATCGCGTGGGTGGCCGAAGGGGATTCTAGCCACCGCCTGCTCCAACGCCCCAGTTGGGGCCCCTATTCCGGGCAGCGGATCACTCGGGTCTCGGTGACGATCAGGGAGATGGGCCGGTCCCAGGGTTCCAGCGGGACCGAGTCGAGGACCTCGTCGTCCCGCACCAGGGCTCCGATCGGTGTCCCGGGCGGGGCCCAGGCCAGGGCCCGGTCGTACCAGCCGCCGCCGGCTCCCAGCCGGGCACCGGCGGGGGTGGCGGCCAGCGCGGAGCACCAGACGAAGCCCGCCTCGGCGAGCACCTCGGCGCCCAACGGCGGCGTCGTCGGCTCCCGGATTCCCCAGAGCCCGACCCGCAGGCTTTCCGGTCCCGCGTACCAGGCCCAGTCGGCGTGCCGTCGACGGCCGCCGTCCGCGTGCGGCCCCAGCACCGGGAGCAGCACCCGAACCCCGCGGGCGGCGAGGGCGTCGATGAGCGGCCAGGTGTCCGGCTCGTCACCGGTCGAGCCGTAGCAGGCGACGCTGTCGGCCCCGGCGCAGTTGAGCAACGCGAGGGCGGTGCGTCGGACCGTCGCCTCGCGGCTCTCGGGGAGCCGGGCGCGCTCGGCCAGCAGGTGGCGGCGGAGCGTCCGCTTGGCCTCGGCGGCGGGGGATCGGCGGCTCCCCGCGGGGCCTGGCGGGGGGAGGGAAGCCATTGACCTATGGTAAGTCGCATGGCCCTTTTCGGACGCAAGAAGCGCACCCGCACCGAGCCCGAGGAGGTGGCGCCCGAGGCCGCCACCCCGGAGCCGGACCCGGAACGTCCGCGTACCATCGCCGAGCATCGGGAGTTCCTCCTCGGCCAGGTGCGGCCGCTGCGGCCCTTCGGCGTCGGCGTGCTGGAGGCCTACGGGCACACCCTGTGCGAGACCATCGACGCCGACCTCGAGCTGCCGACCTACACCAGCGCGACCGTGGCCGGGTATGGCGTCCGGCTGGCCGACGTGACGGGCGCGTCCGCGTCCTCGCCCGTGGTGCTGCCCGTCGTGGACACGCTCGACTCGCCGCTGTACCGGGGGGCGCCGCTCACGCCGCGCACCGCGGTGAGGGTGAGCGCCGGGGCGCCGCTCCCGGACGGCGTCGACGTCGTGGTGGGTCTGGCCGACACCGATCGCGGCGCGGACGAGGTGGCGATCCTGGTGGAGCCGATGCTGCTGGCGAACCTGCGGCTGGCGGGCTCCGACATCGCCGACGGCACCCGGCTGCTGAACAGCGGCGAGGTGCTGAGCGTCGGGGCGATCGGCATGCTGGCCGAGGCCGGCCTCGACAAGGTGCTGGTGCGGCCGCGTCCGCGGATCGTGGTGGCCACCGTGGGACGCGACCTGGTGGCCCCGGGCAACCCGTTGACCTCCCGCGCCCAGCGCTACGACGCAACCACGCTGCTGCTGGCCGCGGCGGCGCGGGCCGACGGCGCTCAGGTGTATCCGGTGGGCGCCCTGGGCGAGGAGCGCGCCCCCCTGGCGCGGGTGTTGTCGGACCAGTTGATTCGGGCCGACCTGATCGTGCTGGCCGCGGAGCTGAGCGAGGACGGCGTGGTGTCGGCCGTGCTGGGGGAGTTGGGCCGCTTCGAGGGCGTCGAGATCGCGATGCACCCCGGCGGTCGGCAAGGCTTCGCCCAGATCGGTGACGACGCCACGCCGGTGCTGGTCGTCCCGCAAGGGACGGCCGCGGCGTTCGTGAGCTACCACGCCTTCGTCCGGCCGCTGATCCGACGGCTCGCGGGCAAGGAGCAGAGCGACAGCCGCATGGTGGCGTTGCCCGCGCGCACCCGGCTGGGCAGTGATCTGGGCGTGACCGAGCTGATCCCGGTCACGCTCACGGAGCGGGGCGCCGAGGTCTGCGGCGATCCCGAGCGGCAGCTGGCCTTCGACCTGGCGCGCGCCGACGGCCTGGCCGTCATCGACGCGCATGTCGACGCGATCGCGGCGAACCAGGACGTGGAGTGCTGGGTCTTCGACCCATCGCGACGATGACCGGCGGTCACCCCTGGCCGGTGACCTTGCGCCACGGCGGGGTGATGCTGCGGCCGCTGCGCTACCGGGACGACGCCGCGTGGGCCGACCTGCGGCTGCGCAACCGCGCGTGGACCGGGCCGTGGGATTCGACCCGCCCGGACGGCTCGCGGGAGGCGCCCATGTCGTATCTGGGCATGGTGCGCTCCTTCAATCGGCAGGCCCGGGAGGGCCGGATGCTGCCCTGGGGGGTGTGGTGTGACGCCGCCTCCGGTCCGGAGTTGGCGGGCCAGCTGACGGTGTCCGGGATCACGTTCGGCTCCGCCTGCTGGGCCGAGGCGGGCTACTGGATCGACCGCCGGTGGGCCGGGCTCGGGGCGATCCCGACCGCGCTGGCGCTGGCGACCGATCACTGTTTCACGGCGCTCGGGCTGCACCGGATGGAGGTCGCGATCCGTCCCGAGAACGCCAACAGCCTGCGGGTGGTGGAGAAGCTGGGCTTCCGCTACGAGGGACGACGGCCCGCCTACCTGCATGTCGACGGGGCCTGGCGGGACCACGACGTCTTCGTCCTGCACGCCGACGAGCTGGCGCCCGGCGGGGTCATTGCCCGGATCGATGCCGGTGAAGGGCCAAGTCGGGGCTGATTCTCCGACACTCCGAGGCCGGTCAGCCCGCCCCGCGCCGCCGCCCCTTACGGTCGGGATGTGAATGTGGGCGGACTGGTTTTCGGGGCGATTGCCGCCCTGTGGCTGGTCTATCTCCTGCCCTACCTGCTCGGGCGGCGCGAGCACCCGCTGCTCGAGGAGCACGAGGCGGAGCTGCCCTTCTCGACCGCGGTCACGATCGTCAGGCGAGGCACCTCGCTGGCCGACGCCGAACCGGGGACGGCCGTGGTCAGCACGCCGTTGACCCGCCGCGCCGCCCTGCGGGAACTCACCCAGATCGACCACCGAGCCGCGTCCCGCCGCCGCCGGGTGCTGCTGTCGCTGTTGATCGTCCTCGCGGTGGTCACCGGTTTCGCCCTGGTCGGCCTGGGGGCCTGGTGGACGCCGGCGATCCCGCTCGGTCTGATCGTGGTCTTTGGGGTGGTCGCCCGGTTCAGCGTCCGCGTGATGCGCCGCGACCTGGCGGCCCGCGCCGAGCGGATCCGCACGGCGGTGGACGAGGAGACCGTCGCCATCGCGATCCTTGACACCGGCGCCGAGGACTCCGAATCGATCGACATCAGCGCCCCGGTGGCCCGCCCGGCCTCCCTGTGGGACCCGGTGCCCATCACGGCCGCCACCTACGTCTCGAAGCCGCTCGCGCCCCGCACCGTCCGCACGATCGACCTCTCCACCCCGGTCTCGCCGACGCACGCCTGGCCAGTAGTCGCCGACCCGCCGGAGAGCGCGTCCGCCGACCAGGAGCGCGGCGACCAGGCCGCCGGCTGACGGTTCCGCGAGTTCGCGGCCCCTCCGAGCGGTGCTAAGCTACCTCCTGCTCCCACGGGGGCATGAGGGGCTATGGCGCAGTTGGTAGCGCGTCTCGTTCGCAATGAGAAGGCCAGGGGTTCGAATCCCCTTAGCTCCACCACGGTCAATGTGTCATCCACAAGTATCGACAGCTCCGATCTTCTAGTCGCTGAGCTTCACCCTCGTTTGTTGGGTGGGCCTTCGTTGTAGGCCATCGGAGATGGTCTCCCCGGGGGCCATTCCCGAGCACCGCGATGTGCGTCAAGCCTGCGCGGTTCGTTGCGGACTGCCTCACCGGCGTCCGCTTCCCCCGCCGGTACTGGGGCCTCCTCGCTCCGAACGGTCCACGAAGTGCCAGCGCGTCCGGACGGGAACGCCCCGGGCTGACGGGACAGCTCAGGAAGTCATGGGTGCGGGACGGCGGCGGGCCCGGCGGTCAGGTCGGTTGCGCGGTGCTGCCGCCCAGGCTCTCGCAGACGCGGCGGAGCCGCTCTCCGGCTTCGTCGGCCACGGACTGGACGGCGGACTGGTCGGTCAGGCCCACCATGACCTGCGGGTTCAGGAAACCCACCACCATGCGGCCGGGAGCCTCCTCGCGCACGATGACGTTGCACGGCAGCAGCAGGCCGATGTCGGGTACCGCCTGTAGCGCCCGGTGGGCCAATGGCGGATTGCAGGCGCCGAGGATTCGATAGGGCGCCACCTCCAGGCCCAGTTTCTCCTTCATCGCGTTCTGGACATCGATGTCGCTGAGCACCCCGAAGCCCTCCGCCTTCAATGCGGACGTGGTCTTGTCGATGGCCTCGTCGAACGACAGCCCCGTGAGGGTGGTCGTGAATCCGTACATTGGCGTACCTCCATCGTGTGAAGGGGGCAGGCGTCCGGCGGGCCGGGCCGACCCTGTCTCCCACTGTACGGCCGCCTGCGTCGCTGCCGACAGAGCGAGGGTGAGGGCGTATCGGCGACCTGTCAGGGCGCCGCCACCGTTCCGGCGGACCGGAAGATCCGCGCATGCTGAACGACCACCTGTTGGACCGCCTCGGACACCGCGGCGAACATTGTGACCGGCTCGTGCTTGCCGGAATTCGCGGCCCGCGCCAGATACTCACGACATGCGTCCAGGTAGGCCAGCTTCAGGGCCGTGGAGATGTTGATCTTGCTGATCCCGGCGTCGATGAAATCGCTGAACTCCCGGTGCGACAGCCCGGTGCCGCCATGGAGAACGATCGGGAGGTCGCAGAGGGCGGCGATCTCCCGGACGCGGTCCACCCGGAGCACCGGCTGGGCCGAGTACAGCCCGTGGGCGGTGCCGAGCTGGGGGGCCAGCAGATCGGTCCCGGTGTCCCGGGCGACCTCGATCAGGGTGGGCACCGAATAGGCGTGCCGCAGCTCGCCGCCGCCCACCCCGTCCTCCACCCCGACGATGTTCTCGATCTCGGACTCGACGCTGACCCCGGCGGCGTGGGCCTCGGCCACCACCTCGGCGGTCTCGCGGCGAGCGGTGGCCAGGTCGCGATCGGAGGCGTCGAAGAGCACCGAGGTCCACCCCGCGCCGATCGCCTCCGTGATCACCGCCCGATCCGGGCAATGGTCCAGGTGCAGGGCAACGGGAACCGCGGCCCGGTCGGCCAGCGTTCGGGCGACGAAGGAGAGCAGGTCGCTTCCCAACAGGCGGATCGTCTTGACCGAGGTCTGCAGGATCACCGGGGATCCGACCGCCTCGGCGCCGGCGACCACGGCCCGCATCGACAGCTCGTCCACCACGTTCACCGCCGGGACGGCATATCCGGCGGCACGCGCGTCGTGGACGAGGGCGAGGGTATTGGCAAGCGACATGCTGGTTCCTTCTCGACGGGGGGCTCAGAGCCCGAGGTGACCAGGGTTGAGGATCTGAACGGGATCGAGGGCCAGCTGAACGCGCCGCAGCACCTCGTGCTGCGTCCCGAGCTGCTGCGGAATGAACTTCTGCCGGGCCAGGCCGGCGCCGTGATGGTGGCTCAGCTCGCCGGCCACGCGGGTGGTCGTCTCCATGGCGACGTTCCAGATGTTCTTCAACCGATCCAGCGCCTCCTCGTTCGACGGCGCCCGGCCCAGCAGGATGACGTACAGCGAGGCGCCGTTGGTGTAGACGTGCGAGAAGTGCCCGAGCACCTCGTCCGCCCACGGGGCCAGCGCCGCGGTGAGCTCGGCGTAGAGGGTCGGCAGGCCGCTCCACAGGTGGGCCACCTCGATGGTCTCGGCGTAGCCGCCCTCCTCGTTCAGCAGCCGCTCGACGGTGGAGAAGTCGTAGCGGCGGCCGTACCAGGCATCCACCGGCGCCGACCCGATCGACTGCCCGCCGCGGGCGGCGACGATCGCGGACGACACCGCGTGCTCGCTCTCGGCGAGCTGCGGGACGCCCTCGTGGCTGAGGAAGAGCGTGGGCAGGCCGACGTCGGTGCCGGGCACGGCGTGGCGCGCCTCCGACGGGTCGTAGAGCCGCATCAAGCTAGGACGAACCCCCGACTGGAAGATCTCGCGCAGGGCGTCCAGGCCGGCCTCCAGGCTCGGCAGGGTGAAGGCCTCGGAGATGACCTTCTCCGGGAGGCGGTACACCCGCAGCGTGACGCTGAGGATGACGCCGAACATGCCCTCCGAGCCGAGGAACAACTGCAGCAGGTCGGGGCCGACGGCCGCGCGGGGCCGCTGTCCCAGGTCGATGACCAGGCCGTCGGCGAGCGCGATCCGGGCGCCCACCGCCGCGACCTCGATCCCGCCGAACTTGGAGCTGAGCTGTCCGGTCGCCCGGGTGGCCAGCCAGCCGCCCACCGTGGAGCGGTCCATGGACTGGGGCGAGAAGTTGTGGGTCAGGCCGCGCTCGGCCAGCCACTCCTGCAGGTCGGAGCCGCGCACGCCGGCGGGAACGGTCACGGTCAGGTCGGTCTCATGGAGGACCGGCTCGCCGACCAGGCCGGTCAGATCCAGGACGATGCCCCCCCGGGTGGCCAGCGGCTGACCGGTGACCGAGGAGCCGAGGCCGCGGGCGGTCAGGGGCACCCGGTGGGTGCGGGCCACCCGCAGTACCTCGAGCACGTCGGCCTCCGAGCGTGCCCGGACGACGATGTCGGGGCGATGCTCATGGAGCCCGAGCTGGTTGCTCAGCGTCGAGACCGGCCAGGTGTCGTGACTGCAGGCGTCGAGGACTGCGCCGTCGGTGAGGACCTGGCCCTCGCCGATCGATTGCTGGAGCTCGGACGTGACGGCGTCGAGCGTTCCTTGCGCTTCTGGTGTGATGGGCATTAGGTCTCTCCCGAGTTCTCGGCGCGACTGGGGGGTCAGCTCGCGGGGCAATCTTCAATATCCTGCTTGCTGCATGATGCCCGCTTCGGTCGTCCGGGGTCAACACCCAAGCTCCAGTTCCGAACATGTTTCAAAGAGACCTTGACCCCGGTCGGGCGCGCGGGCATGCTTACAGCAACATGCGGCAAACTGCATGATCAGCGTCAAGGACGACAGACAAGGTGGTGGGGCAAGTGAAAGCAAGACTCACGTTGGCCGGGGCCGCAGGTGCCCTCATTCTCTCGGTGGGACTCGTCGGGTGTTCCGACGGTAGTCCCGCCGGTACGGCTTCAGCGTCCGGCAGTGCGAGCGGTGCCAGCGCCGCCACTGACAAGAAGATCGAGACCGTCGCCCTGATGGTGTCCGACCTCTCCAATCCCTTCTTCAACGCGATGCAGAAGTCGGCGGAGAAGGAGGCCACGACCCAGGGCTTCAAGCTCACGGTGCAGGACGGTCGCCAGGACCTGAACACCCAGAACCAGCAGATCGACACCTTCATCCAGCAGGGGATCCAGGTGCTGCTTCTCAATGCGGTCGACTCGATCGGCATCCAGCCGGCGGTCGAGCGGGCCCAGGCGGCCGGCATGATCGTGGTCGCCGTGGGTGACGACGCCAAGGGCGCCAGCGCGGTGGCCGCAGTGAACAACACCCAGGCCGGCGAGGTTGCCTGCGAGTCGATGGCCAAGAAGATGGGCAACTCCGGCGACGTGGCGATCATCGACGGCACCGCGGTCACCGCCGTCCAGCAGCGGGTGGTCGGCTGCAAGGCCGCGCTCGCGAAGATCCCCGGGATCAAGATCGTGGCGACCCAGAATGGCGACAACTCGATCGGGAAGGCGCAGCTGATCGCCACCGACATCCTCACCGCTCAGCCGAACCTGAAGGGCATCTTTGGGATCAACGATCCCACCGCCCTGGGGGCCATGGTGGCGGCCGAGGACGCCAAACGGACGGATCTGGTGATCGTGGGCGTCGATGGCAGCCCGGATGCGGTGAAGGAGCTGAAGAAGCCGTCCTCGATGTTCTATGGAACGGCGACCCAGGATCCCGGGGCGATGGTCGTGGCGGGGCTGAAGGCGGCCAACACCCTGATTGACGGCGGAACGCTGGCCGACCGGAGCATCCTCCTCGACTCGATGTGGGTCGATCGCTCGAACCTCGACCAGTACACCCCGTGGTGATCTAACTCGAGCCAGTGGCGTGGGTGGGCCCGACCCGGCCCACCCGCGCCCAGAAGGATTCAACGATGAATGATGCTCAGGCGCTCGTACAAGAACCACTCCTGACCGTTTCCGGAGTGGGCAAGCACTTCAATGGAACGTGGGTGCTGCGCGACATCGACTTCGATGTCCGGCCCGGCGAGGTTCACGCCCTGATGGGTGAGAACGGCGCCGGCAAGTCCACGCTGATGAAGATCCTCGCCGGCGTGCATTCACCCGATGCCGGCAAGGTCGTCGTGGACGGACGCGAGGCGACCTTCGGGTCACCGGCCGAGGCCCTGGCCCACGGCATCGCCATCATCCACCAGGAGCTGAACGTCCTGCCCGACATGACGGTCGCGGCCAACATGTCGCTGGGGCAGGAACCATTGACCAGACTGGGCACCCTCGACCGCAAGCGGGTTCTGACCGACGCGAGAGAGAAGCTCGCCCGGGTGGGTTCCGACATCGACCCCCAGCGGACGATGCGCAGCCTGTCGGTCGGGTTGCAGCAGATGGTCGAGATCGCCCGTGCGGTCGCCGAGGAATCCCGCGTCCTCATCCTGGACGAGCCGACCGCCGCGCTCAGCGCGACCGAATCGGAGCGGCTCTTCGCGCTGATCAACACCATGCGGGAATCGGGGATGGGCCTGATCTACATCTCCCATCGCATGGAGGAAGTGTGGGAGGTCGCCGACCGGATCACGGTCTTCCGGGACGGACGCAAGGTCTCCACCCGGCTGCGCTCCGAGGTCACCCCCGAGAGCGTGGTCACCGAGATGATCGGCCGCGTCCTGAGCAACCTGCATGGGCACCGGGACAAGCCGGCCCTCGACACCGTGGGGCTGGAGGTGCGCGGGCTGACCGACGGCCGTGACATCGGCCCGGTCGATCTCACGGTGCACGCCGGTGAGGTGGTCGGGATGTTCGGCCTGATCGGTGCCGGACGCACGGAGATCGCCCGACTCATCTTCGGGGCCGACAGGGCCGCCGGGGGGAGCGTTCGAGTGTTCGGTGACCCGGTGGTCGTCAAGGGCCCGGACGAGGCCATCGCCGCAGGCATGGCCATGCTCACCGAGGACCGCAAGAGCCAAGGTCTCTTCCCCGACGGTGACATGGTCGACAATGTCGGCCTGCTGGCCCTCGAACGGGATCAGCGTTTCGGCGTGCTGCGGATGCGCGTCCTACGCCAGGCCGTCACCGACATGGTCACGCGACTCAATGTGCGCATCAGCTCGTTGGGCCAGAGCATCCGGCAACTGTCCGGAGGGAATCAACAGAAGGCCCTCTTCGGGCGCTGGTTGCAGAACGACCCACGCTTCCTGATCCTCGACGAACCCACCAGGGGCGTCGATATCGGGGCGAAGCAGGAGATCTATCGCATCATCAACGAACTGGCGAGCGCGGGGGCGGCCGTCCTGCTGATCTCCAGCGAACTGCCCGAGGTCATCGGAATGAGCGATCGGGTTCTGGTCGTGCGTGAGGGCCGCGTCGCCATCGACATCCCCCACTCCGAGGCCACCGAGGAGAACATCATGCTGCACGCCACCGGCGTTGCGAGGAAGGAGTCACCATGAGCGAGCTGACGGAGAGTGACCTCACACCACCCCTGCCGAAGGAGCCGCGCCCGCGCTCACCCATCAGCTCCGAGGCGTGGGAGAAGTTCGGCATCCTCGGCGTCCTGCTGCTGCTGGTGATCGTGATGGCCCTGGTGGCCCCCAACTTCGTCAGCATCCGCAACGGCCTCAATGTGGCCCAGTCGGTGTCGATCAACGCGGTCCTGGCCGCCGGCATGACCATGGTGATCATCACCGGGGGCATCGACCTGTCGGTGGGCTCGTTGGTGGCCGTGTCGGGCGTGGGCACCGTGATCGCCCTCAACGGCGGCGTGAATCCCGTGCTGGCCGTCCTCTTCGGGCTGACGCTGGCCGCCGTGGCAGGCCTGGTCAACGGGGCCGCGATCGCGTACCTGATGTTGCCGCCCTTCATCGTGACCCTCGGTGGGCTGACCTATCTGCGCGGTGTCGCGTACTCGTTCACCGACGCCAAGCCGGAGCCGATCGACGGGAAGTCGCCGCTCGACTTCCTCGGTAACGGGTCGCTGGTGGGGATCCCCACGATGGTGATCGTGATGGTCATCACCTACGCCGTGTTCTGGTTCATCCTCGAGCGGACCCGCTTCGGTCGCCACGTCTACGCGGTCGGCGGAAACGCCGAGGCCGCTCGGCTCGGTGGCGTCAAGGTGCGCTCGGTCCTGGTCAAGGTGTACGTGATCTCCGGGTTGACCGCCGGTCTCGCCGGCATCATGTTCGCCGCCCGGGTCCGCTCCGGTCAGGTGACCGCCGGCGAGGGCTACGAGCTGGACGCCATCACCGCGGTCATTCTCGGTGGAACCAGCCTCTTCGGAGGCAAGGGGCACATCTTCGGAACCCTGGTGGGCGCGCTGATCATGGGGGTGCTGGGCAACGGCCTTATTCTGATGGGAGTGCCGTTCTACACCCAGTTGATCGTCAAGGGCGCCGTCGTCGTCCTCGCCGTGGCGATTGACTACATTCGTACCCGTCGTACCGGCTGACTTCGCAAGGAAGAAGGGGACCGCTGAAACACCAATCCCCGACGCGTCCCAGGCGGCGTGCAGACGAGAGAGCGCTGGTGGAGGTTGCGCATGACCTTCTCCGCGCCGGCGTCGGCGCGCGGATGTCGACCACCCTTCAACTTCAGGAGCGGCTGGAGGTGGGGTCGGGGACGGTCCAGAAGGCGATCCGCTACCTCGTCGACGCCGGCTCCGTCCGGCTGCGGGTGATGGGTCACCAGGGCACGATCATCGAGGAGCTGGATCCCGCGCTGGTATGGCAGATCGCCGGGCTCCCGGCGCTGCGGATGGTGTTGCCGCCCGCCGGGGCGATCGAATCCACCGCGATCGCGCTCGGTGTGCGTGAACAGCTGGGGGCGCTGCACCTCGGGGTGGAGTTCGACACGATTCGAGGCTCCGCCCGCCGCAAGGAGCGCCTGGACGAGTTGGATCAGCCCGCGGCCATTCTGATGTCCCGCTCCGCCGCTGCGGCACTCGCGCTCCTGGACGCCGAGCGGTACTCGTGGCTCGACTTCGGGCCCGAAACCTATTACCAGCAGGACAGCGTGGTGGTGCTGGAACGGCCGGGGGCACAGGGTCGGCTTCGCGTCGCCCGAGATCCCGAATCCTACGACCATTGCCTGCTGACCGACCTGGCCTACGACGGCGTCGAGGTCGACTTCGTGGACGTCCCGTTCGTCCAGGTGCCCGGGGCGCTGCTGGACGGGGCGGCGGACGCGGGCGTGTGGCATCAGGTCGTCACCGCGATTACCCCGGCCCAGGCCGGTCTGAGGGAGAAGCCCTGGCGTGCGCGCAGGGAGTTCGCTCAAGACAACGAGTTCAACGCCCTGCTGATCTGGCGGGCCGAGTTCGACGGCGTGCGGTCGCTGCTCTCGGCCCTCGACGTCGAGGCCATCGTCACGCGGATGCGCGAGCTCACCGCCCTCGGTGTCACCTCGCCCGCCGTCCGCGACATCGTCCCCTGGCTCTGACCAGGGGACGAAGAGAGCGTGTGCGCTCAGCCGGCCGAGCTCGGCAGCGACGCCGCGGCGTCCAAGGCGGCCGCATAGCGAGCCGCCACGGCGGCGTAGGCCCGATGGCGCTGTGGGTCCGGCTGAGTGACCCGAGGGGTCGGCAGGGTTCGCCGGACGACCTCGTGGAAGTTGTCGACGTGGCCGGTGGCCACCCCGCCCAGCAGGGCCGCAGCCAGCGGCGCCGGGGCCAGCTGGCCGAGGCTATGCATCGGCAGCCCGGTGACGTCGGCCTTGATCTGGCTGGCCACGATGCTCCGGGCCCCGCCGCCGTAGGCAACGATGTGCTCGTCGGCGGCCGCCGGACCGAAGGCCGTCGTGGCGGCCCCCACTTCGAAGGCGATGGCCTCCATGAAGGAGCGGGCCAGGTGGGCTCGGCCGTGTTCCCAACCGAGCCCCAGCCAGCCACCGCGCAGTTCGGGGCGGCTGGGGGCGCCCTGGCCGCCGAAGTGAGGCAGGAACAGGAGTCCGTCGCAGCCCGCCGGTGCAAGCGCGGCCAGCTGGTCGGCCGCGTCGGGATCGTTGTCGGCGAGCTGCAGCACCGTGGAGCACAGCCAAGCCCAGGTGAACCCGCCGCCGATCGCGACCACGGACTGCTGGACGTAGCCCTCGCCGAGGGCCGACGGGATGACGTCGAAGCGGCCCAGCGGATCGGGGGCGAAGCCGGCGACCTGGCGTCCCACCACCTCGTAGGTTCCGGCGCTGTCCCCGACGACGCCGGGCTGGAGGCCGCCCGCCCCCAGGAAGCCGGCCATCTGGTCACCGCAGCCGGCGACCACGGGGGTCCCGGACGGTAGCCCGGTCCGGTGGGCGATCGCCGTGGTGATTCCGCCGATCACGGTGGTGCTGGGCTGAATCCGTGGCAGCACGTCGGCCGGGATGTCGAGCAGCTCCAGCAGTTGGGGGCTCCACTGGGCAGTACGGGTGTCGCTCAACCCGACGGCCCAGAGCACGGTCGGATCGACGAAGGCGTCCTGCGCCCCGAGCCCGGCCAGGTGACCGCCGATGAAGCCGCCGGCCAGGACGAAGCGTCGGGTGCGGGCGAAGACCTCCGGGAACTGCTCCCGATACCAGGCGATCTTCGCCGCCACCACCGGGGTGCCGGTGCCCGACTGGGCGCGAATCGTGTCCCCGTGGACGAGCATCCGGTTCAACGCCGAGCCGAAGCGGGTGTCCAGGGTGGTGGTGTAGGGGGTGGTGGGCGAGCCGTCCTCGGCGATCCCGATGGTGCCGGAGATCATCGCATCACAGGTCACGGCGACGACGGCTCGCGGGTCGACCCCGCCCTCACGCAGCGCGTCGCGGATGCTGCGCTCCGCGGCGCCGGTCAGGGCCGCCGGATCGTATTCGACAACCCCTTGCGCCGGCTGATTGGGCACGTAGGAGGCGCTCGCCGCCGCGACGAACCGACCGTCCAGCTCGTGGATGGCCGACTTGGTCGAGGACCCGCCGATATCGACGCCGATGACGTACTGCGTGGTCATGAAGAACTCCTCACCAGGTAGCCGCGCGCCGTCAGCTCCTCGGTGAAGCGCGCGTGGGACTCGCTGTACACGGTCGACAAGAGCGGATCCGGGTCGAAGGTGGCCGTCACCGTGACCAGGCGGCGGGCCGTCTCGTTGATGCCGTCGGCCCCGGCCGCGGCGACGATCGCCGCCCCGAACGAGGAGCCGGGGGTGGCCGTCCTCGCGGTGGGTCGGCCGAGCATGGACGCCCGAATCGTCATCCAGGTGTCGTTCCCGGCCCCGCCGCCGGCGGTGAGTTGCGGTCCGCGGGGTTCGGCGCCCGAGCGGGCCATCAGCTCCAGCGCGAGCCGCTCGACGTGGGCGACGCCCTCCAGATAGCCCCGGAAGAGGTCCGCCCGATCATGGGCGTCGCCCAGCACGAACCCGGTCGCGTCCGGGGCCCGGAACGGGAAAGTTTCGCCCACTCGGGTCAACGGGAACACCAGAACCGAGCTGGGGCTTCGTCGCGCCGCGGTGTGGGCATCCCAGTCCTCCCCGGGGAAGTGCCGGGCGATGCTCTCGCCGCCACAGCGAGACGTCCCGGTGGTGATCCAGCCGCCGTCCCACTGGCGATGGGCGTACAGCGCGCCGGCGTCGTCCCTGGCCCGCCGTGCGGAAACCACCTTGACGCTCAAGCCCGTGCCGATCGTGGTCACCGCGTCGCCGACGTCGACCGCGCCGCAGGCGATCTGGGCCGCGGTCGCGTCGGTGACGCCGAGGCGAACCCGGGTGGTCGACGGCAGTCCGGTGGCGGCGGCGAAATCGGTGCCGACCGGTCCGAGATCCGCACCGGCCACCGCCACGCGGGGGAGCCGGGTCGCGGGCATGCCGACGTCTTCGAGCGCGGCCGGCCAGACCAGTCGATCGAGATCCAGCCCGAGCTTCAGACCGTTGGAGTAGTCGGTCACTGGGTGCGTGTCGGCCCCCAGGATCCGGGCGGTCAGCCAGTCGCCAGCGGACAACACCCAGGCGGTCCGCTCCCAGACCTGCGGCTCGTGGTCCCGCACCCACAGCGCCTTCGCGATGCTGAAACCCGTGCCGATGGACGGGTCGCCGAGCAGCTCGGCGAGCAAGTCCGCCTCGCGGGCGGCGCGCTGGTCGTTCCACATCACTGCGGGACGTAGCACCGCCAGCCGGGCATCGGTGAGGACCAGGGTTCCCGAGGTGGAGGTCACGCTGAGCGCCGCGACCGTGGTGGGGGCCGCCCGCGAGATCACCTCGCGGCAGCAGTCGACCACGGACACCCACCACGTCTGCGGCTCTTGTTCATGGGCGGCGCCGGCCTCGGAGAGGAGAAACGGTCGCACGCTGGAGGCGAGGATCGTCCCCGACTCCGGATCGATGAGAGTGACGCGGGCACCCTGGGTGCCCACGTCGATTCCCAGGACCGCGCCCTGCTCAGGCATTGCCGACGGTGGCCGACCGCTGTCTGAAAAGGTCGACGGCCTCGTCAACGGAGGCGCCCTCATGCACCACCGCGCGGAGGGCAGCCAGGACGGCCTGGGGCGCCGCGGAGCCGTAGATCCGGCGACCGAACATCACCCCGGCGCCGCCGACGGTGACGGCGTCGTGGGCCAGCTGCATCGTCTCGACGATCTTGTCGTCCCCGGCCGATCCTCCGGCCAGCACGAGCGGGACCGGGGTGTCGGCGACGACCGTTCCCCACGCCTCGGCGGAGCCCGGCCAGATCGCCTTCACGACGTCGGCACCGATCTCGGCCGACATCCGGCAGTACCAGGCCAGCAGGGCCGGGTTCTCGACCTCTGCCTTCTCGCGGTAGTCGAGCGTCGAGCGGGGCTCGATGATCAGCACGATGCCCAGGCGGTCGCACTCGGCGGCGATGCGAGCGTTGCGCTCGACCTCGCGGCGTTCCAGGTCGTTGTCCTGCTGGCCCACGTAGAGATAGCTCATCACGGCATCGGCGCCGGCCGCGGCCACCTGTTCGATGGTCGCCAGTTGCGCCAGCGTGCCCTCGGAGCGGCCGTCCTCGCCGGGGGTGCAGAGGCCCCGCCCATGCGACTTCCAGTCGAGGTGGATCACCAGGCTCGGGCGGTCACGGCCGACGAAGACGTCCTCCACGTGTCGGACCGATCCGGGGGCCACCATGATGCCGTTGGCGCCCCCCAGCTGTCCCAGCTTTGATTGCATGTCGGCGACGGTGCGCAGCCCGCGGGGTGCGCCGGTGAGCACCCCGTGAGAGGCAGCCACGATGATGGCTCGTTGAGTCTGAGGCTCAAGGATCCGGCCCAGTCGAATCTTCTTGCCAGTGCGGGAATCCATCCATCCTCCAAAACTCAGCTTTCTGCTTATTGACCTGATGGTAGCCGTCCCCCCCACGCCATGCAACCACTTTGTCCGCTTTCGAGAAAGACCGATGTCGGGGCGGGGGGTGGGGGTTGGCGTGCCGCGCCCGTCTTCTCGTGAAGGGTGGGGATCACGCCTGGTCGTCCACCCCATCCGAGGACGACAGCTGTATCCGGTCGGCGGCGAGGGTGACGCCTCGTGGGTGTCCGCCCTCCTCGTCCTGGCGCTCGGAGGAGGGGTGTACCCGGTGCTGACCTGGGGCCGGCGGCGAGCTGCTGGACAGCGAGGACGGCCGCGACCCAGCCGCCCGAGGAGAGCGCAGCGTCCAGCCCAGGCTGAGGTCCGTGGATTCGCCGGGGTGCAGCGTGACCAGCGGTCCCAGGACTTCCAACTCCAGGTAGTCGGCACGCGGGTGGAGACCGCCCACCTGGGAGAGCGGATCGGACAAGGGGTATTGCAGCCACAACTCCACCCGCGAGCCACCGTCGGGGTAGACGGCCCCCGCTTGGGCGTCGAAGGCGATCTCCACCGACGCCCCGTCCGGCCGGTCCAGCCGGACGAACCGGTTGGCGTCAGTGAGGCCGAGCTTGCCGACCACCCGTTGAACGGGGATGTGTCGCTCCCGATCATGCAGGGTGCCCACGTCCGGTTCTCCGAACGCGCGAAACTGCACGACCGGTGGCTCATCGCCATCGACACCGACCCTGACCCGACCGCCGTCGTAGCACTCGCGCGTGTCGACCTGGCACACCTCCCAGATGGACCAGGTGATCCTCCGATCGTGGGTGTTGGTGAAGCGAGTTCGCTGTGAGAAGGTCCGGCCCGTGGCCGGTACGGCGAAGCAGCGTTCGACGCGCAGCCCGGTGCGCGGATCTGCCTGGCTGGTCATGATCACCGTCGTCGACCCGTCGGCATGGGCCAGCCTCTCGGCGGTCCACGCCCCCGAGTCGAGCACCTCGTCCGGGGGGCCGGGCCACTCGTGCGCCCCCGACCAACCCTGCGGAGCCGGCCAGGTCTTGGATCCGCCCACATTCGCCCATGAGCCCATGGTGGTGTCGAGTGGGGTCCAGCTCTCCCGGGGTCGCACGAGGCCGTCGGCGTCCAGGAACTCGGGGTTCCGCCAGAGCAGCTCAACCCCGTCGATGGCCGCTGAGATCAGCCGTCCGCCGCAGCTCGGCCAGAAGACCAGTCGTAGCTCGCGGTTGTCGACCACCAGGAAGGGGTCGTTCACGCTGGCTCCGTGACCGGCCCCGGCGCCGCGACGGACGGCGGCGTCACCAGGGAACGACGCCGCCGTCCGGCTGGGGGAGGGGTGTCCCCGCTTTCCTGGGGGTGAGTGGCTGGGATCATCGCGCCCGGGTCGGGTCGTCGAGTAAGGAGCAAAGCTCCAGGGCGAACGGCTCGCTGGGGTCCACCCCGAGCACAGCGGCGACCAGGGTCCGGGCGCCCTCGGCGTCGCCGAGGGCCTGATAGGCCTGGGCTCGGATGACATCGCAGGTGAGTTGTTGGCGCACCTGGAGGTCCTCCTGGAACAGGAGCATCGTGGGCAGCGAGGTGGCGAAGTAGTCGATGCGGGCGGGGCGTGCCCCCTCGTCCTCGGCCCAGCTGAGCAGCGCCGTGGCACGTGCGGTGGCCTCCTCGCTTCGACCGAGGCGCTCGAGGGCGAGGATGGCCGAGGCGGACCGTTCGCTGTGCTCGGTGGTCGCCATGGACACGAAGTCTCCCTGGCTGGCGGCGGCTCGCCCCCAAGCGCTGCGCGCTCCCGCCTCGTCCCCGACAGCCCGCAGGCAGTCGCCCAGGAGCAGATCCAGGTGGGAGACGTTGGCGAGGAGGTGCCGATCCTCGCCGAGCGTGGTCGGCGGCAGGAAGGCCGCTTGAGCGAAGGCCAGCGCCAGGTCGGCGCGGTCTTCGGCCAGGGCGCGACGGGCTAGCGCGGTGTTCGCGCGCTCCCAGGCGGCCAGGGTTTGTCCCTCCCCGCCCTCCCAGGGCTGGAAGGCCCTCAGAGCCAAGACGTCCAGGGCCTCCTCGGCCCGGCCGGCGCCGATCAGCAGACCGAGATACTCCACACACAGGTCATCGCGTGCGTCCACGAGCTCTCGGTGTGCTTCGATGCGGGCCAGACGGTCGGCGAGGGATTCGCCCACCTGCTTGGCCAGCTGGTCGCGCTCGTACCAGAGCCGGGAGTCTGCCGGGGCGAGCGCCAGCGCCTTCTCGTAGCAGCGGACGGCCTCGACCGCGTCGTGTTGATGGTTGTAGGCCGCCACCCCACGGTTGCGCAGGCTGACCGGATCGTCGCCGGCGATGCTCCAGGCGGCCACGGCCTCGGACGCCCGGCCGCGAGAGTAGAGCCAGTGGCCGTGGAGGGCGGCCACCGCGGGAGAGTCGGGGGCCAGGACCCTGAGCCGAGCCAGCATGAGCGCATCAGCCAGGCGTCCCGGGAAGCAGCGCGTCCGATCCAGGCCGTCCACCCGTTCGATCACGAGCAGGGCCTCGGTCTCCCGGCCGGCCCGAGCCAGAAGATCGGCCCGGTGCAGCAAGATCAGCGGGAGATGGCTGCCCGAGCCGAGGACCGGCGAGCGCACCTCGAGGCTGGCCGCCTCATCGAACACCCGCAGGGCGTCGTCGTCGAGGCCGCAGGCCGCGTATTCCAATGCCACGTCGATCAGCGTGGCGGCGTTCGTGGCCACCCGATCCCCGCCGAGGTCGCCGAGCCACCAGTCCAGTCGATCACGGTCACGGAAGTCGGCCAACAGCTCCTCTGCCTCGGTCGTCCGTCCGGTGCGGCGCAGGCCGATCACGGCCAGGGCGGCCGCCTGTGCCTGCCACCGGTCGAGATCCAGGACGCCCAGGGCGCGCTCGACGACCGTTCGCCATTCGCCCCGGCGAGCGGCCAAGCGGGCAAGGGCGAGCTCCGAGGGAACCTTCCATGCGGCGTTCCAGCCGGCCTTCCCGAAGGCGGCGTCCGCCTCCTGGAGGCGATCCTGCGCGAGCAGGACCAGCCCCAACCGGTAGTGGGGCTCGCCGTCATAGGGGTTGGGGTTGCGGCGGGTGAGCCGGCCGATGGCGCGGGTCAACAACTCCTCTGCCTCCTGGAGGCGACCATCGCGGTAGCGGCGGGCGGCTAGTCCGGTGTTGGCCCGGGTGTCCTGCGGATCGCGGCGCAGCGCCTCCTCCCAATACGGCTCCGGTGAACGGGTTGCGTGGCGGTACTGGTCGAGATGCAGGCCGGTGAGGTACAGCTCCTCCACGGCGTCGATGTCGGCTGGGGCGGGCGGCTCGTCGGCGGCCGGGGGTAGTTCGATCTCGTCCGGCTCGCGTCGGGGGGTCCAGGTCAGGATGATCTCGCCGTCGACCCGTGCCTCGAAGCGGACGCTGGTGACATCGACCGATTGCTGCAACGCGATGGTGGCCAGGTGGGGATGTCCCGGTGCGCAGTCGACGACCTCGTGCCACAACTCATGGCCGCCCACGCTCACCGACAGCCGGACCGTCATCCGACGGGTGGGAACGAACCGGACCTCCACCTGCAGGTCGGACACGTCCAGGTGCACGGCACCCTCGAGGTTGGCCTGGTGAACGATGCCCACGTCCTGGATCGGGTACCAGAACTGGCTGAACGTCTTCGTTTCGCCTGGGGAGAGGAAGGTGAAGTCGGGCTGATTGTCGGTGTACACCCCGGCCATCAGCTCCACATAGGGCCCGTCCCCGTCGGTCAGGTTGCGATCCCAGGCCCAGCCGAACGGCCCATCGCCCCAGGTCCACTGCTTCTTCCCCGGCGAGATTCGATGGTCGGCCCAGTGCACGAAACCCGCACCGACCGCGTGGTCGTAGCCCCCGAAGAAGTCATCGGAGCTCCCCACGCACATGTAGGAGGTAGGGACGGGGATGTTGCGGTACCAATCGAGCCGATCTCCGTCCGGGTGCTCGGGAGTCACCCGGCTGGGGTAGTCGACCCCGTAGTAGCTGCCGCGCGCTTCGGGGAAGCTCACCACCGCCCGCTTGGCGTGATCGGCGACGAAGTGCACATCGGTGGGGAAGAAGGCCTGGTATTGATCACCGACGCTGGCGGCGACATTCGCCCACCACAGGAACGTCTGGACGTCTTCGGTGCGGTTGAACAATCGGGCGCGCAGCTCCACCAGCGAGGAACCGGGACGCAACCGCACCCCGTGCATTCCCTTCATGCGAGCGAAGGGATCCAGGTCGGCGCACCAGACCGTACGGCTGCCGTCGTCCTCGTCCTCGATCGCCCAGGAGGTCGGGAGGTAGGTGGCCGGGCGGTGGTGCTGGGGCCAGTTGAACTCGACCCCGCCCGACAGCCACGGCCCGGTGACGCCGACCAGCGCGGGCTTGATCACGTTGTTGCGGTAGAAGAAGTCGTAGTTCCGGGTCTTGTCGAGCCCACAATGAATCCGGCCCCCCAGCTCCGGCAGGATCATGAGCCTGACGAACTCGTTCTCCAGGTGGATCGCTTCCCATGCCCGCGCCTTCTTGGCGCTGGATACCCGCTCGAAGAAGGGAAGCGGGTACACCCGCCCCGAGGAACCCTGGTACACCCGCCGGTCGAGATAGGCCGGATAGTGGTCCGGCTCCTCGACGTCGTAGGTGTCGATGGGGACGGCTGCCTGCCAGGCCGCCACGGCGGCGTCGGCAAGGTCGCCGGGACGATCAGGAAGGACGAGTTTGGACTCTTCGGTGAGCATGAAAGGACGATATTGGCCATCCCTGGGCGGGATGATAGGGCGGAATCTACGAAAGTTGGATAATACGCCGATCCTTGTCGGGGGCGGCGGAGCCGGGCTGACGGCCCGCGGCGGTGTCGCTCCGGCATGGACAGCCACCCGACGCTTGCACCAGACTCGCCTTGTGGTCGACCAACTGGCGCAGTACAAGCGGGAGGGGTTCCCGGGGCAGAAACTGCGGGTCGTGCCCCGCTCGATTCTCCGTGCTGCGCTGCAGTCCCCGCTGACGTCGCTCCTGGTGGTGACAGATTGTGGTCTGTTCCCGCATGCGACCTCGCACGGCCGGATCCGACCGAACGGGGCGGGTCAGACCATCCTGATCCTGTGTTCGCAGGGTCGCGGGTGGGTCGAGGTGGACGGGGTCCGGCATCTTGTTGGGCCGCGCGAGGCGCTGATCATCCCCCGGCGAGTGCCCCATGCCTATGGGGCGGATCCCGCCGACCCCTGGACGATCTGGTGGCTCCATCTGGACGGCCTCCTGCTGCCCGACCTCGTCAACGCCTGTGGGGCCACCACTCAGCGGCCGGTTCTCCCGGTCCAGGGTTTGGCGCAATGCACCGCACTCATCGGCGAGGCGATCGATCATCTGGAACGTGACGAGACCCTCCCCAGCCTGATGTCCGCCTCGGGGGCAGCCTGGCACCTGCTCACGCGGTTGGCCGATCATCGTGGCGACCCGGCCGACGGCGCCGTGGAGCAGGTCAAGGAGGTGCTGGCCGAGAACCTGGACCAGCCCCTCTCGGTGGGGGAGCTGGCCGCGCGGGTCAGTCTCTCGCCCTCGCACCTGACCGCCGTGTTCAAGAATCGAACCGGCTACGCCCCCATGCAGTACCGGACTCTGCTGCGGATGCAGCGGGCCCGAATGCTCCTCGACACCACCAACAAACCGGTGGCGGTGATCGCCCGCGAGGTCGGCTACGAGGACGCGGCCTACTTCTCGCGCCGTTTCAGCGAGCTGCATGAGATCAGTCCACGGTCCTACAGGAGGACCGGAAAGGGGTAAGGGTCGATGACGCCCCTTACCCCTGCGCTCGTGCGGTAACGAGGACCTACTTGGGTAGGCCGACGCGGCGTTCGCCGGAGCGGGCCTGCTGGACCACAACCGCGATCACCAGGAGGACTCCTTGGGCGAGGTTCTGCCAGAAGGGGTTGACGCCGAGGAGGGTCATGCCGTTGAGCAGGATGCCGAGGAGGATGACGGCGAGGATGGTGCCGCCGATAGAGCCCTTGCCGCCTCTCAGCGCGACGCCACCAAGGGCGGCCGCGGTGATGGATTGGAATTCGAGGCCCTCGGAACCGGAGACGGGTTGGCCGGAGCCGGTGCGTGCGGTGATGAGGATGCCTGCCAGGGCGGCGATGACTCCGGACGCGATGAAGACCGCGAAGATGTAGCGGTTGATGTCGATGCCGGAGAGACGGGCGGCGCGGTCGTTGCCGCCGACGGCGTAGATGTTGCGGCCGACTTTGGTGAACTGGAGGAGGACGTGCAGGAGCACGGCGGTGACGACCAGAACCCAGACCAGGGTCGGGATCCCCAGCAGGGAGCCGCGGGCGAGGGCCTTGAAGAGCGGGTCGGCGCCGGTGTACCCCTGGGCTCGGCCATCGGAGACCAGCTGGGCGATGCCCTTGAACGCGGTCAGGCCGGCGAGGGTGGCGATCATCGGGGGGACGCGTCCGGCGACGATGATCAGGGCGTTGATGAATCCGCACAGACCGCCGAGGAGAAGAGCGACCAGGATGCCCAGGGAGGCGTTCGTGACGGTGAACACCATCGCCGAGACGACCGAGGAGAGGCCGGCGATGGAGCCGACCGTGAGGTCGATCCCGCCCATAATCATGACGGCGGTTTGGACGACGGCCAACAACCCGGAGATGGTGACGGCGGTGCCGATGGTGACCAGGTTGGAAGGCAGCATGAAGCTGGGGTTCAAGGTGGCCAGGACGGTGGCCAGGATGACGATGGCGCCGACGAGGATGAGGTTTTGCACCCCGCCCAACTTTTGCAGCACCGTGGAGGCGGTAAAGCCTGGCTGGAGGGTAGGGGCGGGGGTTTCGGCCCCGGGTGAGGGCGGGGTCTTGGTTGCCTGGGTCATGCTGTGACACCTTCCTGTGCCTCGAACTCGCTGGCCATTGCCAGGGCGAGGATGCGTTCTTCGGTTGCTTCCGCGTGGGTGAGTTCGCCGGTGACTTCACCGTGTTCCATCACCAGGACTCGATCGGCGAGTCCGATCACTTCGGGTAGTTCGGAGGAGATGACCAGGACGGCGACGCCGCCGGCGGCCAACTCATCGATGAGTTGGTAGATCTCGGCCTTGGCGCCCACGTCCACGCCGCGGGTGGGTTCGTCCAGGATCAGGACCTTGGTCTGCTTGGCCAACCAGCGGGCCAAGACCACCTTCTGCTGGTTACCGCCCGAGAGGTTCTCGATGGGCCGGTCCATGTTCGGGGTACGGATCCGCATGCGGGTGATGTAATCAGCCACGAGTTGCCGCTCAGCCGGCCGATCGACGAATCCCCACTTGGTCAGGCGATCCAGAATGGCCAGGCTCAGGTTCTCCTTGACGCTGCGGATCATCACCAGGGCGTCGGCCTTGCGTTCCTCGGGGGCCAGTCCGATCCCTCGGCCGATCGCATCCTTGGGCGAACGCACCGCGATCGGTTCCCCGGACACCAGAATCTGGCCCCCGGTCAGCGGGGTGTCCCCGGCGATCGTCATCGCCAACTCGGTCCGGCCGGCGCCCACCAGACCGGCCAGGGCGACCACCTCACCGGCGTGCACGGTGAAACTGATGTTCCGCACATCCGCGGTCGTGACCGACCGCAGCTCGAGCACCGGGTCGCCCAAGGCGTGCCGGTTCCGTGAGTACAGGTTCGTCAGATCCCGGCCGACCATCATCTTGACGATCTCGTCGTTGGAGGACTCCGCGACCGACACGGTCCCGATCAGCTTTCCATCCCGAAGGACGGTCACCCGATCCGCGATCTGGAAGATCTCCTTCATCCGGTGCGACACGTAGCCGATCGCTTTGCCCTCCGACCGAAGCCGCTGAATCAACTCGAACAACACGTCGGTCTCCGAATCGGACAACGACGACGTCGGCTCATCGAACAAGATGATCTGCGGATCGTCGATCAAGCACCGCAGGATCTCGACAAGCTGCCGCTGAGCCGGCGACAGCGCTGCCCCCAACGTGTCGGCATCCAACATCCGTGAGAATCCGAACTTGCTGATCGCCGACCTAGCCGCTTGACGCAACTCCTTCCGGTTGACCGTCGCTCTGCCCGGCAGCGCACCCAGGAACAGATTCTCGGCCACGCTCACGAACGGAACAATCTCTGGCTCCTGAGCAACCACCCGAAGACCCGCAGTGCGCGCGTCCACGGGGCTGCCGAAGTGCACCTGCGTGGTCCCCATCCGAATGTCCCCGGAATCGGGCTGATAGTCGCCCTCCAGGATCTTCAACATCGTCGATTTCCCGGCCCCGTTCTCGCCCATCAGGGCAGTCACCTGACCGGCCGGAAAGCTGACATCAACCGAATCCAACGCCTGGACGCCGGCGAACGCCTTGGAGAGCCCGCGAGCTTCGAGTCCGCCCGAGATGGGTGGCTGGTCTATGGGTGTTGTGTTTGTGGACATGGTCTCCCTTGTCTGCGGCTGTGGTCGGGGTGGCGAGCCTGTGTCGACCTCGCCACCCCGACCTGCTGATTAGGTGCAGCTGACTCCGGCGGACTGCCAGGTTGCGGCGTCCACGATGCTGGTCTTCGCGATCGCCTTGGCCGGCAGCGGAACACCGTTGCGGATCTGGTCGACCATGGCTTTGACGGCGGCCTTGCCGACCTCGGCGCCGGAGATGAAGAGCGCGGCCTTCATTCCGGTGTCCTGCCCGGCCTTCCAGTCTTTGCAGGCCAGGTAGGCGCCCAGTCCTACCCCGAGGGTGTCGGCGGGCTTGACGCCGGCGTTGGCCAGGGCGGTGACGGCCCCGGTGACGGCCTCGTCATTGCAGCCCCAGACCACCCAGTGCTTGACGCCCTGGTTAGCGGTGATGGTGGCGGCCGCCTTGTCGAGGGCGCCGGTGACGGAGATGTCGGTGCCCACCGTGATGTCCTTGGGGGCGTCGGGCACGGCGGCCCTGAAGGCGGCCAGGGCGCCGTCGACCCGCTGCTGGCACACCGAAAGGTCCAACTTGGTCAGGGACATGATGCGGGTGTCCGCGGCGGCCCAACCGGCGGTCTTGTACAGCTCGGCGGCCTTCTTGCCAACCTCAGTGCCCATCGCGGTGCCGTCGAACCCGGCGAACGGAATCTCAGCACCCGTGCTGTCCTTCAACGAATCGTCGGAGGCCATGATCGGGATGTTCGCGGCCCGGGCCTTGTCGATGACCTGGGGGCCGATGGCCTGGTCGGGCGCCACGATGATGATGCCCTGGGTCTTCTGGGCGATCACGGCGTCCACTTCGCTGATCGCCTTGTTGGCGTCGGTGCCGAGGTTGACGACAGTGACGTTCACGTCACCGAGTTCTTTCGCCATCTCCTTGGCGCCGTTGGCCTGGTCGACGAAGTACTGCTGATCTCCCTGCTTCTGCAGGTAGGAGATCTCGATGGTGCCCTTGGCGCCACCCTGGCTGGCTGCAGACGTCGCCGGAGCTGCCTCTTGGCCGGTGCTGCAGCCGGCCGCGAACACCACCGCCGACATGGCTAGCCCTGCTGCCACAATCCGCTTGGTTACGGTCTTCATAATCATCCTTCCAACGATTGATACGTGGTGCAGGTTGGGAGAGGGCTGGCGCCCTCGCCTGCAATGATCGGCAGGTTTCCGTTGGTGCCTCGATGCACGGTGCGCTGCTGTCGCTATGACGCTAATCCACCAGGTGGACGACGATCCTGGTTGGAAATGCGAAGAACTTGGATGATTCGCTGATCTCCGGACGGGCACGGCCGCCTGTGGGCGGACTCGTCACCTTCTATCCTCGCCCCGTCTGGCGTTCCGGCGACAGGAGCGAGACGGCGGATCCGCATCCCCTCGAACGATGGGGCGGCAGCCCCCCTCGATGCACTGACCGCACAGGTTGGTTGAGGGGTTGTGGCGACCCGGTCTGATCAGTGACGTCCAGGGAGGCCGTTCCGCGGTTGCGTGGAACTGTTCAAGCCACGCCCCGGGATAGGGTTCGTCCGTGACCCCGACGCCCGCCCGCCCGCCCTCCGTGGGCATCGTCGGCGCGGGTCGGGTGGGCGTGGTTCTCGGGGCTGCGCTTCGGGGGGCCGGCTTCCGGGTCGAGGCGGTCTCGGGCTCCTCGGCGGCCTCCCTGCGCCGGGCGGGGGAGCTGCTGCCCGGGGTGCCGGTCGTCGATCCGCGCGAGGTCGTCGACGCCGCCGACCTGGTGCTGGTGGCAGTCCCGGACGACGCCCTGGCGGGGCTTGTGAGGGACCTTGCCGTCGCGGATGGGTTCCGACCCGGGCAGCTGGTCTGCCATGTGAGCGGCGCCGCCGGCTTGGCCGTGCTCCGCCCGGCCGCCGAGCGCGGGGCCGACACGCTGGCCTTGCACCCGGCGATGACGTTCACCGGAACCTCGACCGATCTGCCCCGGCTGGTGGGGTGTCCCTTCGCGGTGACGGCCTCCGATGGAGTTGAGGTGGTCGCCGAGGCGCTCGTCCGGTCACTCGGTGGTGTTCCGTTCCGGATCGCCGAGGCCGACCGGACGGCCTATCACGCCGCCCTGTGCCACGGGGCCAACCACCTGTTCACGCTCGTCGGGCAGGCCGCCGACGTGCTCGCGGCGGTGGGGGTGGCGGACCCGGCCGGCGTGATCCGGCCCTTGCTGGAGGCGTCCCTCGACAACGTGTTGCGTCGCGGGGAGGCGGCGCTCACCGGACCCGTCGCCCGTGGCGACGTCGGCACCGTGACGGGCCACCTCGCGGCGCTGGACGAGGTCGCGGCGGACGTCGCCGCCACCTACCGGGCGCTCGCCCGGGCAACGGCGGAACGGGCGGCGAAGCGCGGGCAACTCGGCGAGGCGACCGCGAGGGAGTTGGTGGACCTGCTCAGCGCCCGGCCGCCGCGGCGTTGAGTCCCGCGTAGGCGGCGCCGAGGGTTGCCGGGTAGGGCCCCAGGTCGGGCGTGAGCACCCTTGGCGGATCGAACGGCGCCGAGAGCACGCGACGGGTGAGTTCCCGCTGGATCATCGGGACGATCATCGGGGCCACGTCGGCGAGGTGGCCGGTTAGCACCACGACGGACAGGTCGAGCAGGTTCAGGGCGTTGGAAAGACCGATCCCCAGGGCGCGCCCGGCGCGGCGCAGCGCCTCCTGCGCCCGCGGGGACCCGAGGTCGGCCAGCAGGTCGGACCATTCGTCCAGGCCGAGGTGGCGCAGGATCGCCGCCGGCCCGGCGATGCTCTCCAGGCATCCCATGGCCCCGCAGCCGCACAGGGGTCCGTCCCTGTCGATGCACATGTGGCCGATCTCACCGGACCAGCCGTGCGCCCCCTGCAGCACCTCGCCCCGGACGACGGCCGCCGAGCCGATGCCGGCCTCGCCGGAGATGAACAGGAACGACTCCAGGGCCCGGCGGCGTCCGGGGGCCTCGTACAGGGCGGCCACCGCGGCGAAGTCGGCGCCGTTGGCGATAGTAAAGGGAACTGTTCCCACCTCGACCAGGCCGGCCTCGATCATGGCCTCCCGCATCGACAGGTTGTGCCAGTCCAGGTTGGCGGCCCGCAGCAGCACGTTGCTGCCGTGGCTCACGATGCCTGGCAGGGCCAGGCCGATGGACGCGAGCCGCACGGCGGGCGGCAGCGAGTTCAACCCCGCGCGGGCCAGCTCGGCCAGCCTCTCCAGCGCCTCGGAGGGGCGGGCATGCGCGTAGTGGCCCGTTTCGTGACGTTCGAAGACGACCGTCGCGTCCGGGGCGATCAATCGGCAGGAGATGTGACCAGCGTTGATCTCCAGACCCATCGCGACGAACTCGGGCTGCTGGCCGGTCGGATGGGCGGCACCGTGGGTGACCATGCCGCGAATCTACCGCTGCGGGCGCGCGCCGGCCACGGATGGGCGCAATCCGGGTAGCGTCCCTGGTGTGCCCGCTGCCGCGAAGGACCCCGCCGCGCGGTGGGTGTCCCGTTCTGGCGGCTGTTCTCCTCCAGCGCCCTGTCGAACCTGTCGGACGGGGTAGGAACCGCCGGCCCTGCGCGCTGCAGAACCTGCGCCTCAGCGAGCAGGGGTTCGGGCTCCTGCTGGCCGTCGCGGGCGGCGGGGCCGTGCTGGGATCGCTCGCGGCGCCCAGGCTGGTCGGCGGGCTTCCTGATCGCCGGGGGCGTCGGCACCATCACCGACGTGCTGACCCTGGCGGTGCTCTTCCGGCACCGGGCGCAGATCGAGCAGGCCTTCGCCGGCCAAGCTCAGGATTCCTCCGCCACGTAGGCGATGAGGTCGGCTGCGGACGACGCGATCCGCCCCATCTCCTGGCCGGCGTCGCAGCTCAGCAGCGCCACCTCGACCCAATCCGGGCGCCATCGGGACACGTCCCAGGTGCCGCCGGTGGCCTCCCAACGCAGCAGGCTGGCGAGTTCCGCGGAGGGATGGGTAGCGGGGTGGTCCATGCGGCCATCTTCCGTCGGGTCACCGGCTCTGACAAGCTTGGAAGGTCGGAAGGCAGACCCATGTCCACCCAGCGCGAGTTGAGCCAGTCCATCCTGCAGGTCATCTTCAGCATCTTTCTCGGCCTGGTGGTCGTGGCCTTCGTGGGCATCGGGGTGAACACGTTCTATCCCTCCCCGATCGGCCCCGATGGGAACTGGGATCAGGCCGCGTGGTCGACGTGGCAGTTGAACACGAGCGCGGCGCTGCTCGTCTGCGCGACTGTGGTGATGGTGCTGTCGATGATCCGCAGCGAGCTGGCACCGGTGATCGCGAACGGGGTGCTCCTCGGCGGCCTGTTCACGATGATCTACGCCGTCGGCATGTCCATCTCGGTGGGCAACCAGTGGCCGCGGTTCGCCCTGATCTCGGTGGCGCTCGTGATCAGCGTCGGCGTCGGCTACTGGAAGTTCACGCGTCGCCGGCCCGCCCCGGCCGCGGCGGCCGCGGGTGGCGGCGCGGCCGACCCCGAGTTGGCCGCCCGGGTGACGGCGATGGAGGGCAAGCTGGAGGCACTCGGCCGCGTCCTCGGGTCGTAGCCGGACCCGCCCCGAGCGCTCCCCGGCTCAGGCCCAGACGCCTGACGTGCCCCGCCGATGCGAGCCGACCAAGTGGGTGTCGATGATCCCCAGCGCCTCCATCAGCGCGTAGGCGGTGGTGGGCCCCACGAAACGGAAACCGCGCGCCTTCAGCCCCTTCGCCAGCGCCGTCGACTCCGGGGACGACGACACCAGGTCGGCGTAGCCGCGAGGCTCCGGGGTGACCGCGGGCCGGAAGGACCACACGAACGCGGCCAACCCGCCGTCGCCCCGCAGCGCGACGGTGGCCGCCGCGTTGGCGATGGTGGCGTCGATCTTGGCGCGGTTGCGGACGATGCCCGCATCGCCCAGCAGCCGCTCCCGCTCCGCCTCCCCGAAGGCGGCGACCCGCTCGGGGTCGAAGTCGGCGAAGGCGGCGCGGAAGTTGTCGCGCTTGCGCAGGATCGTCGCCCAGGACAACCCGGACTGGAACGCCTCCAGACTGAGCCGCTCGAACACGCCGCGCTCGTCGCGCACCGGCATGCCCCACTCGGTGTCGTAGTAGTGCCGCAGCAGCGGATCCTGGGCGGCCCAGGTGGGGCGCGCCAGCCCGTCGTCGCCGATCACAAGGTCGCTCATGCCCGACACCCTAGGACCGAGCGCCGACGAATCGCCCACCGGCGGCCTACGGATGCACGCTCGCCCGCACGTGGTCCCGGGTGCCGTCCCCACTTGTGACGGCAACCTCGAAGCCGTCCTCGGCTCTCCGGGCGCCGAGGCGGACCGTCGACGGCAGCAGGATCGGCTTGAGGAAGGCCACCTCGGCCGTGTAGCTCTCCGGCAGCCGCGGGTCGAGGGCGGCCAGGAGGCGGGCGTGGGTCCACATGCCGTGGATGATCGCCCGCGGGAAGCCGAGCGCGCGAGCGGCCAGGGGGTTCAGGTGGATCGGGTTCACGTCGCCCGAGACGGCCGCGTAGCGGCGGCCCAGCCCGGCGGGCAGCCGCCATGCCGCGGCCGTCGGCAGTGCCGTGGGCTCCCGGACGGCATCGGCGCCCGCCTCCGCGAGCCCCGGCAGCCGAGCTCCGAGAGCCAGGTAGTCGCTGTGGCCCTCCCACACGGGCTCGTCGCCAACCGACACCGTGCTGACAAGCTCGAACACGACCCCGCGGCGATGCGTTCGGGCGCCCCCCACCTCGGCGGCGAGCGTCAACTCCTCGCCCGCGCCCACCGGGCGATGGAGCGTCATCCGGTTGCCGGCGTGCACCACGGCGGTCATCGCCACCGGGAAGTCACGCGCCGCCAGCAGCGACAGCTGCAGCGGGAACGTCAGGACGTGCAGCCAGGTGGCCGGCACCCGGTCACGCAGCGCGAAGCCGCACACCTCGTTGTACGCGGCCAGCCGGGCCGCGTCCTGGCGGTGCCCGGTGACCAGCAGCGTCCTGGTGGGCAGCGCGGCGCCCACCCCGCGGGGCAGCAGTGCGCGCGCGTACAGCGGGGCCGTCGCCGGCAGCCCGGGCAGCAGGACGACCTCGCGGTCGCCCATCAGGCACCCACAAGCAGCTGGCCGCAGACCCGCAACACCTGGCCGTTCATCGGGTTGGCGGGCTCGGCCAGGAAGCAGACCGCCTCGGCCACGTCCACCGGCTTGCCCGCCTGGGCCAGCGAGTTCGAGCGCTTGAAGATCTCGCGCTCGACGAACGGAATGGACGCGGTCATGTCGGTCTCGATGAACCCCGGCGCCACGGCGTTCACGCGGATGTTGCGATCGGCCAGCTCGGGCGCCAGGGCGCGCACCATGCCCATGATCCCCGCCTTGGACGAGGCGTAGTTTCCCTGGCCGCGGTTGCCGGCCCAGCCGGACGTGGACGCGACCCCCACGATCGTGCCGCCGTCGGCCAGCCCGCCCCGCGTGGCCGGGTCGAGCAGCACCCGGTTGATGCGCAGCGGTGCGGCCAGGTTGACCTCCAGCACGGCCGCCCAGCGCTTCTCGTCCAGGTTCGCCAGCAGTTTGTCGCGCAGGATGCCGGCGCAGTGGACGAGCACGTCGATCCGGGCGTCGGGGCCGTGGAGCGAGGTGACGTGCGCGGCGATCCGGTCGCCCGCCTCGGGCACCGTGATGTCCAGCTGCAGCGCGCTGCCGTGCAGCTCGTTGGCCACGGCGGCCAGCGACTCGCCCGCCTGCGGCACGTCCACGACCACCAGCCGGGCGCCGTCGCGGCCGAAGGTGCGGGCGATCTCGGCGCCGATGCCGCGCGCGGCGCCGGTCACCACGACGATCCGCCCGGGGTCGGGCGTGCCCGGGGCCGTCGCCGGGCCGGTGAGCCGCAGCGGCTGGCCGTCGACGTAGGCCGAGCGCCCCTCCATCAGGAAGCGCAGCGGCACGGCGACGTGGGCGGCGGTGCTGGCGGGGGCCAGCTGCAGCAGGTTGCAAGTGGCGCCGTGGCGCAGCTCCTTGCCGATGGTGCGCATCAGCCCGTCCAGTGCCTGGCGGACGGCGGCCGTCTCCGCGTCGGTCGTGTCGGCGGGGTCATGGCCGAGGAGGATCACCCGGCCGGCGGTCTCCAGCGCCTTGACGGCCGGGCGCAACACGGCCCGCAGCTGTTCCAGCTCGGCCACACGGCTCAGGGCGCGTGCGTCCACCACGAGGGCGCCGATCTTGCCGGGGTAGGAGGGGGGTCGCTCCCGGCCGTCCTCGCCCGTGGTGCGGGCCTCGGGCAGGTCGATCACCGGGGGAGCGGGGCTGATCCCGAGGAGCGACAAGGCCTCAACCACAAGGCCCTCGTCGGGCACGTCCGCCGCCGCGGCAACGACGTCGGCGAGCACGACCGGCCCGGTGGGCAGCGTCCGACCGCGGCGCAGCGTGGCCGCCTCGGCCAAGCCCAGCGAACCGGAAACCCGCCGTCCCAGCGGGGAGGTCATCGCCGCCGACAGCACCCCATCGAGCCGCATCACACCGCCTCCAGGATCGCGACGACCCCCTGGCCGCCGGCGGCGCACACCGAGATCAGGCCCCGCGAGCCCGGTCCCTTCTCGTGGAGCAGCTTGGCCAGGGTGGCGACGATGCGGGCGCCGGTCGCGGCGAACGGGTGACCGGCTGCCAGGGACGAGCCGTGGACGTTCAACCGGGCCGGGTCGATGGCGCCCAGCGGCGCGTCCAACCCCAGCCGATCGCGGCAGAAGTCCTCGTCCTGCCACGCCTTCAGCGTGACCAGGACGGTCGCCGCGAACGCCTCGTGGATCTCGTAGAAGTCGAAGTCCTGCAGCGTGAGCCCCTGGCGCGCCAGCAACCGCGGCACGGCGTAGGCAGGGGCCATCAGCAGCCCCTCCTCGCCCAGGACGTAGTCGACCGCGGCGGTCTCCGCGTCCACCACGCGGGCCAGCGCGGGCAGGTTGTGCTCGCGGGCCCAGGACTCCTCCGCCAGCAGCACGACCGCGGCACCGTCGGACAGCGGGGTGGAGTTGCCGGCGGTCATGGTCCCCTCGGGCCCGCCGAAGACCGGCCGCAGCCCGGCCAGCTTCGCCACCGACGTGTCGGGTCGCAGCGACTGGTCGCGGGTCAGGCCGAGGTAGGGGGTGACCAGGTCGTCGAAGAAGCCGGACGCCCAGGCCGCGGCCAGCTTGGCGTGGCTGGCGGCCGCGAGCTCGTCCTGCTCCGCGCGGGTGATGCCCCAGGCCGCGGTGGTCAGCGCCTGGCTCTCGCCCATCGACAGCCCCGTCCGCTTCTCCGACGCCTTCGGGGCGACGGGGGCAAGGTCGGCCGGGCGCAGCGTGGCGAGGGCTGCGAGCCTCTGCTGCCAGGTCTTGGCGGCGTTGGCCCGGATCAGCACCCTGCGCAGCCCGTCCGAGACGGCGACCGGCGCGTCCGAGGACGAGTCCACCCCGCCGGCGATGGCGACGTCGAGCTGCCCGACCGCGATCCGGTTGGCCAGCTGGATCGTGGCCGCCAGGCTGGTGGCGCAGGCCTGCTGCAGGTCGTAGGCGGGGGTGGTGGGGTCGAGCGCCGAGCCGAGCACGGCCTCGCGGGTGAGATTGAAGTCGCGGCTGTGCTTGAGCACCGCCCCGGCCGCGACCTCGCCGATGCGCTGCCCGGCGAGCCCGAAGCGGGCCACCAGCCCATCCAGGGCCGCGGTGAGCAGGTCCTCGTTGGAGGCGTTGGCGTAGGCACCGCCCACCTTGCCGAACGGCACCCGATTCCCGCCGACCACGACCGCGTTTCGCAGCTCAGGCATCCGAACTCCTTCGTCCCAAAGTTAACGCTACTCACGGTAGCAGGTACGAGAAGTATGCGGTACTGTCGGTACTATGAAACTGGCGACAGACGGACGCGACGCCCGCTGGGCCGAGCACCGGGTGGAGCGTCGGCGCGAGCTGGTCGAGTCGACCCTGCGGGCCATCCGCAAGTATGGGGCCGGGGTCGGCATGGACGAGATCGCCGCCGAGGCCACCACGTCCAAGACCGTGCTGTATCGCCACTTCGGCGACCGCGCCGGGGTGTACGTGGCCGTGGTGGAGAAGGTCGCCGAGAACATCCTGGCCAGCCTCGACGCCGTCTCTGGCTGGGTGGATCGCGACGATCTCGGCGAGCTGGTCCGCGAGATCGCGGACGCCTATCTCGGCCTGGTGGAGCGGGATCCGGAGATCTACCGCTTCGTGATGAACCGGCCGATGGTCGACCGCCCGCTGAGCGATGATCCGGTCACCGGGCTCACCAACCGCCTCGGCGATCAGGTCGCGGTCGTGCTGCAGCGCCACGGTTACGACGCCGACACCGGGGTCACGTTGGGCTACGGCCTGGTCGGCTTCGTCCGGGCCGCCGCCGCCCAGTGGATCGGCGACCCGACCCGCACCCGGGACGAGGTCGTCAGCGACATTGCCGCCTTCTTCGCCGCGGCGTTCGCCGCCCGGTCCCTCGACGCCTGACCCAAAGGAGTTCCCAGCCCATGACCGCCACGTTGAGCCATGTGACCGACCTCGACGACCGAGAGATCCCGCTGGGCGAGCGTCTGCTCGCGGTGCTGGACGGGCCGTGGCGCGAGGAACGCCTCGCCGTCCGGGCCGCCTGGCCGGCCGACGGCATGCTCCGCGACCCGGGTCTCTCGATGGCGGACGCGCGCGCCTGGACGCTCAGCCGTGTCAAGGACATCGTCGCCGCCGGGTTCGGGGGCGGGGGTGTGCCGGCAGAGTTCGGGGGTACGGGCGGGCTGGCGCGTTCCGTGATCGAGTTCGAGGTGATGGCCACCGGCGACCTGTCGGCGACCATCAAGTCCGGCGTGCAGCACGGGTTGTTCGGCGGGGCCATCTACAACCTCGGCACCGAGAGCCACCATCGCCGCTTCCTCGGCGATGCCCTGTCGCTGGACCTGCTGGGCGTCTTCGCCATGACCGAACGCGGCCATGGCAGCGACGTGCAGTCGCTGGAGACGACCATCACGTTCGACCCCGACGCGGGGGAGTTCGTCGTCGATTCCCCGACCGCCTCAGCCACCAAGACCTACCTGGGCAACGCCGCCGCGCACGGCCGGATGGCCGCGGTCTTCGGCCAGCTCGTCGTTGCGGGCACTTCCCGGGGGGTCCACTGCATCCTGGTGCCGATCCGGGACGAGGCCGGCCGGCCCTGCGCCGGGGTCACCCTGGGCGACAACGGGTACAAGGGTGGCCTGCTCGGCGTCGACAACGGCACGATCGCGTTCGACCACGTCCGCGTCGCCCGGGACATGCTTCTGGACCGCTTCGGCGGCGTGGACGCCGAGGGCACCTACGTCTCGTCCATCGAGAACCCGAACCGGCGCTTCTTCACCATGATCGGCACCCTGGTCCGCGGCCGGGTGTGCATCGGCGTCGGCGCCGGGGTGGCCGCCCGGCGGGCGCTCTCGATCGCCACCCGCTACGGCCTGCGGCGGGCCCAGTTCAAGCGCCCCAGTGGCGAGGACGAGGTGCCGCTGCTCGACTACCTCGCTCATCAGCGCCGGCTGTTCCCGGCGATTGCTCGCGCGTACGCCCTCGGCTTCGCGCACAACGAGCTGACCGCCCAGCTGGTCGCCGTGTGGGAGGGGGGTCACGACGATCCGGTGGCCGCGCGCTCGCTGGAGACGTTTGCCGCCGGGCTGAAGGTGCTGCAGACCCGCTTCGCCAACGACACCATCCAGACCTGCCGCGAGGCCTGCGGCGGTGCCGGCTACATGGCGGAGAACCAGCTGACGCTGCTGCGCAACGACGCCGACATCTTCGCCACCTTCGAGGGCGACAACACCGTCCTGCTGCAGCTGGTCGCCAAGGGGGTGCTGACGAACTACCGCGAGTCCTGGACGGAGCTGGATCGCGTCGGCCTCGTTCAGGCCTCGGCGCGGATGGTCGGTCACGTGGTGATCGAGCGGACGGGCGCCGGGCTGCTCGCGGAGCGGCTCGTCCAGGCAGCGCGGCGGCGTCAGGAGGAGGCGTCGCTCATCGATCGGGGCTGGCACGCGTGGATGTTCGAGGAGCGCGAGCGCCACGTGGTCGAGTCGCTGGCCCGGCGGATGCGCGCCGCCAAGAGCGGCGACTTCGACGCCGTGAACCGACTGCAGGACCATGTCCTGCTCGCCGGCCGGGTGCACCTGGAGCGGGTCGTCCTGGACGCGTTCATCGGCGCCATCGACACCTGCCCCGATCAGGAGACCCGCGAGGTCGTGGAGCGGTTGTGCACGCTCTATGCGCTGGACAGCATCGAGTCCGACCGCGGCTGGTTCCAGGAGCACAACCGGATGTCCGGCCCCCGCGCCAAGGCGCTGCGCGGCCAGATCAACGCGATCTGCGCCGAGCTTCGGCCCCACGCGCTGGCGTTGGTCGAGGGCTTCGGCATTCCCGAGGAGTGGCTCGGCTCGGCCATGCTCACCGACTGAGCGGCGGGATGAACGAGCCCCAACCCGAGCGGTGCCCCGGTCGCTAGTGTCGAGGGCATGGGGCGCGCGGACAGTGACGAGGCGTACGTCATCGACCTGTGTGATCAGGCCCTGGGCGAAACCGGCCGGCGCCAGCACCGCTTCGACTGGCTGCTGGGTGATCCCGGCAAGAGCGGTCGGCGGGTCAGGCTCCCCGTCGACGGCTACTGGCCGGACGCACAGCTGGTGGTGGAGTACCGCGAGCAGCAGCACGACCGCCCCGTCCCGCACTTCGACAAGCCCCATCGGCTGACGGTCAGCGGCGTCCACCGCGGCCTGCAACGGGCCCTCTACGACGCGCGACGCGATGAGCTCATCCCGGCCCACGGCATCCGCCTGGTCGTGATCACCCCGGCCGATCTGGACGCGACTCCTCCAGGTCGGCTCCGACGGTCGTCCGACTCGGACCTCCAGGCGGTGGCACGCCTGCTGTCGGCCGCCGGGGCGCCCGGCCTGAGTGGCCGGCGTGTCGAGTACGAATCGGGGGCGCCCGACCCGGCCCCGTCATGCCCAACTCAACGGACCTGGCCCGCCGGGGTGCCCGGGTAGGGGAAGATATCCCGGTGACTAGCGAATCCCGCCCCTACCGTGCCGTGCTCTTCGATGCCGACGGCGTCCTCCAATGGCCCCGCCCGGGGTGGCTGCACAAGTTCAACGTGCTCGGCGGCCCGGGCTTCATCAAGGAGGCGTTCGCCCGCGAGAAGGGGACGCTGACCGGCGAGCTCGACATCGTGCCGGTGATCGCCGACCTGTTGGCTGAGCTCGGCCGCGACGTGGCACCGAGCGAGGTGCTCGACGTGTGGTGCGACATCATGGTCGACCAGGAGGCGCTCGATCTGGTCGCGCGGCTGCGCGCGTCCGGCGTCACGACGGTGCTGGCCACCAATCAGCAGTCCTACCGCGGCGACTACATGCAGCGGGCCTTCGACTTCGATCGCTACTTCGACAAGCAGTTCTTCTCCTACGAGGTGGGCCTGGCGAAGCCGGACACGGCGTTCTTCCAGCACATCGCGGACGAGGTGGGGCTGCCGCTGTCGGAGATGTTCTTCGTCGACGACCTCCAGGAGAACGTGGACGGGGCCGCCGAGGCCGGCCTGGACGCGGCCCGGCACTTCATCTTCGGCGAGAGCGACATCGTCGCGCTGTTGAACGGCGACGATCCGGAGCTGATGGCCCGGGCCGACGAGATCTTCGCCCAGCTCAGCGAGGGCAACGCGGCGCGCCTCGAGGCGTTGCTGCGGGCCCACGGCATCGAGGTTCCCTCCGCGTAGCCGACCCGGCCGACGGCTGGTCAGGCGCGCTCCAGCGCCGCCGCCAGGTCGTCGATCACGTCGGCGTGGTGCTCGGCGCCCACCGAGAGCCGGATCAGGTTCGCCGGGATCGACGCCAGGGCACGTCCGGCCTCCCCCTGCTGCTGGTGGGTGGAGATCGCCGGGATGGTCGCGATGCTCTTCACTCGTCCCAGATCGGTGGCGCGCCGGATCAGCCGCAGCCCGTCGAACACCCGCCGCGCGGCCGGTTGCCCGCCGCGGACGGTGAACGCGAGCAGGTGGCCGTAGCGGTTGGCGGGCCGGCCCTCGCCGTCGTCGCCGTCCGCCAACCACATGCTGGCCGCGGCGAGCGTGTGCCCGGGGTCGGACTCCAGGCCGGGGTAGCGGACGACCTCGACCGCCGGGTGCGCCGCCAGGAAGCGGGCGACCCGGAGCGTGGCGGTGCTCCACGCGTCCATGCGGCCGCGCAGGGTCCGCAGGTCGGTGAGTGCCATCAGGGCGTTGAACGGGCTCAGCGCCGGGCCGTGATCGCGCAGCGGCAGTCGCTTGAGGTGGCCGGCGAAGTCGGCGCGCAACTCGTCCGGACCCACCCGGCTGGGTAGGCCGTGCCTGGCGACCACGGCGCCCGCGATCGCCAACCCGGAGGCGGCGATGCTCTTGCTGACCGAGTGGACGACGATGTCGGCGCCCAGCCCCAGCGGGCGCAGCAGGGCCGGGGTCGCCACCGTGGCGTCGACGATCAGCGGGATGCCCGCGTCGTGGGCCAGCCCCGCGACCGCCGCGATGTCGAAGACAGACAGGGTCGGGTTGCTCGGCATCTCGCCGTAGACCACCCGGGTGCCCTCGTCGATGAGGGACGCCCACTCGGCGGTGTTGCCGGGCTCCCGCACCCAGCGGACGTCGATGCCGCGTTCCCGGGCGAACCGTTCGGCGAACAGCTGGAAGGTGCCGCCGTAGCAGGCGGCCCCGGCGACCACGTTGGGTGGCGGCAGGGTCGGATCGACCATCAAGAACGGGCTCACCGCGGCGTCAACGGCGGCCATCCCCGAGGCGGTGACCGCGGCGGAGGCGATCCGGCCGGTGCCGTAGGCCTCCAGCAGCGCGAGGGTCTCCTCCAGGTAGTGGACGGTCGGGTTCGCGATCCGGGTGTAGCCCCAGGCGGGCATCAGGTAGCCCAGCGCGGCCTCCAGTTGGTCGCTGTCGACGAAGTGCTGGGCCGGGCTCAGGTAGGCCGGTTCGATGATGCTGCCCTGGTTGGCCAGCGCGGCCTCCGCCGAGTAGATGCCGTGGACGGCGATGGTGTCGAAGCGCCGCCCCCGCATCAGGGCCCGCTCGCGCTCTTCGGCCGCGGCCAGCTCCGCCCCCCGCGCCACCCAGGGGGCCAGCGGATCGGTCGTATTCCCGGACGGGGTGGGTTGGTGTGTCATCGAATCCTCCACCCCGATCGCATACCCAGGCGGCCCCCGACGTCAATGGGGTGGCGGACCCGATCCTCGGGTTGGTCGTGACGGGGCCGGTTAAGGCAGGCCGGCGGCGCGCCCGCCGGCGGTGGCGATCGCGCCTGCCAGCACCACCACGATGTAGGGCAACTTCAACTTGAGCGCGACGGCGCCGGCCGCCAGCCCGAGCAGCCTCGAGTCCAGGACGAGCCGCTGCCCGTCCGCCATCGCGTTGGTGACGGTGAGCGACGACAGCAGCCCCACCGTGAGCGCGGCCGCCAGGGGCGGGACGAAGGGCCGATCCAGCCACGAGTCGGGCAGCAGGTAGCCGGCCAGCTTCAGCACGTAGGCGGCGGCCGCGGCGGCCAACACCCAGAACCACAGGTCGTTCATGCGGCCGCCCCCCGATGCTGCGCGAACCAGACCGCGGCGGCGACGGCCGCGGCGATCAGGATCGGGATGCCGGGCGGCAGCAGCGGGATGAACACGATGGTCGCCGCGGCGCAGACGACGGCGATGACGATCGGGTCTCGTCCGTGCAGCCGGGGCCACAGCAGCCCCAGGAACGCCGCCACCGCCGCCCCGTCCAGGCCCCAGCGGCCCGGGTCGCCCAGCGCGTCGCCGAGCAGCGCGCCCACCAGCGTGAACGTGTTCCACAGCAGGAAGACGCCGACGCCGGCCGTCCAGAAGCCGCGACGTTCCTCGTCCTTGGTCTCCTGGGCCGCGGCGGTGGCCATCGACTCGTCGATGGTGAGGTGGGCCATCAGCGGGATCAGGGTGTGCGGGGGGCGTAGCAGCGCCTTGAGCTGCATCCCGTAGACCCCGTTCCGCACGCCGAGCAGGGTGGCCGCGGAGAACGCCGCGAGCCCCGTCCCGCCCCCGGCGATGACGCCGATGAACGCGAACTGAGAGCCGCCGGTGAACATCAACAGGCTCAGGGCACACGTCTGCCACACGGTGAGCCCCGCCGCCACCCCGAGCGCCCCGAACGACACGCCGTAGATACCGACCGCCACCGAGATCGACAGCCCCATCCGGACCGCCGGCGTCAGCGAGCCGGCGAGGGCGGACGGGAGGCGGGGCACGGTGAACACCCTAGCGGCAGCCCACGCGCCCCCCTTCGGGGGTCGGGCGCGGGTGCCGGCTGGGGCCGTCGTCGTCCGCGGAGCCCCAGCCTCGATGCTGCTTGGGCGGTTCCTCCCATCGACCAGTGGACGGCACCGCGGCGATGGGTCGGTCCAAGGACCGGCAACGACGGAACTGCTTCGGCCTAGTCCGGCACGGCCGCCTCTATGCGTCCGCGAGTCCTTCGAGGACTCCCTCGATGACCACGTTCGGGGTGGGGGCTTCGGTGGCGCGCATCGATGCGGGTCACCCAGGCTGCGACAGGGCGACGTGGCGGATCTGTGCGGCCAGCGGCTGGGGGGACGACATGGTCACGGGCGTGGCCGTCGTTCTCATTCGACGGGATCGAACGCCCGTAAGCCCACTGTGCGCGGTCCAGGGGCGACGTCGTGCGCCCGCCGTCCTCGCTAGGCTGGTGCGATGTGCGTGGCTGAGGGGCGCGGAATGCAGGCGCTGGGCTTGCTCGGGCGGGCGAGCAAAGGTGCCAGGTACCTGCTCGAGCGGGCGAGTATAGGCGCCCTGTACCTGCTGATCGCGCCCGCGGTGGTCTTCTATTGGCTGGCCGACACCATTGCCGCAGGTCGGTCCGACCTGAAGCCAGCGCTTCCACCGGATCCGGTCTCAGCCACCAGATTCGAGTCGGACGGGGCTGCCGCAGAGGCGCTCGTCGTCGCCCTCATGGCAGCAGTTCCTGATGCGATGGAAGTGGCGCCCTCTGCGGAATGGGCGGGCGTTGATGCGCCGAGTGGACTGAGGACGGTTGCTTTGTCGTCGCCACGCCTGAGCGCGGAGCAGATCCTCATCTCCTGGGCTGACGAGGTACCGGTCCGGTCATTCGTTTGGCTGGAGTTCGATGGCCTCGCCAGCGACCCAGTCGAATGGGGAGAGGGCGATGATCTTCGCGTCTTCTTCTGGACGACGGTTGGCATGCTCCGCGGTGGGATCCACTACCACGGCACTCGCCGAGGGGGCACCGAGGCCTGGATCCACGTCGCCGAAGCGGGCGGGTGGACCCGGTGGGGAGTCGACACGATCTTGGGTTCCTTCGAACCCCGCTGGTCCAAGAAGGCGCCGGATCAGGCGTAGGGACGTTGCTTTGCTCGCACAGTGCGGGCCGCCGTCACCTCGTGAAGGTGCGGAGAGTGTCGAGGGCGGCGACAGTGCGGGCGATGGTGGGCCGGCTCGACGTCCGCGGTGGTGACCGTCACCAGGATCGTCCCAACGAACCGTTCAGCTGCGGGCTGGGTGGCGACGCCGCCGGTCCGCCGCCGCCGCCGACTCCGCTCCCACGCAGCGCCCGCGCGCCGGACGAAGTTCGCCCCGGCCAGGCCTGCGCTCCGACGGCGGGTGTCCGGAGGCTATCGAGCCGTCCCGCGGACGCGCTCGAGGGTGCTGGCGATCCGGGCGGCGCGGGTCTCGGGGCGCTTGGCCTGCTCGATCCACTGGCCATACTGCCGCCGCTGGCTGGCCGGGAGCGCCGCCCACCGGGACTCGGCCGCCGGGTCGGCGGCCAGCGCGGCGGCGAGATCCTCGGGCACCGCCTCCTCGCGGGCCGGGACGGCGTGCTCGGTCAGGCCGAGCGACCGGGTCAGGCGAACGATCGTGGTCAGCTGCCGGGTGGTGTTCCGCAGGCCGGTGAGCCGCTCGATCACCGGATTCGGGTCGATCGGATCGGCCGCGCCGACCAGCCTGGTCAGCACCCAGCCGGGGCCGGCGTCCACGCAGACCAGCCCGGGCGTGAGGCCGGCGCCGGGCCGTAGGGCGTCCATAGGTGCGCCGCGGTCGAACGTGTTGAGCAGCAGGTCCCAGGCGTCCCCGGCGTGCGCGGCGACGATCCCGGCCAGAACGTCCACAGGCTGACAGGGGCCAATGTCGTCATAGCCGGCGGCCTCGGCCAACGCCGGACGGGCGGCCGACACGACCGCCTCGGGCACGAGGTCGCCGGGGTCGAAGATCACCGTCCCGTTGGTCTGAAACGAGCGGACGCTCACGGCGCCGGCGGACGTGAAGGCACCCTCCAGCTGCGAGCGCACCGGGCTGCCCCGGTGCCCCAGGTTCAGGTTCCGAAAGAACGCCACCCACAGCATCCGCCCACGGTACCGGCGGTCGGCGCCGGACCCGAGTTGCTGGACAGCGACTGCGGGGGGACGAGCCGCGGGCCATCCCGGGACGCGCCAAGGGGAGGCCCGCGACCCACCGAGACGCGCGAACGGGCCCGAGGCCGAAGCCCCGAGCCCGTCCAAGGTGGCTGTCAGTCGACGTCGTCCTGGTGGGTGTCGTACTCGGCGGTGAGGGCGACCGGCTCGGCGTCGGTGTAGGTGCCCCGCGCCTTCCCGAGCGCCTTCATGGCGTGGTAGAGCGCCAGGGCGGTGACGGTGCCGACGGTCACGCCGCCGAACGTCATCGAGCCGAGCGTGAACGTGAAGTCCGCGATGCCCATGATGAGCCCGACGGCCGCCGGGATCAGGTTGATCGGGTTGGTGAAGGAGACCTGGTTCTCGATCCAGATCCGGGCGCCGAGCAGGCCGATCATGCCGTAGAGCACCGTGCCCGCGGCGCCGATCACCCCGGGCGGGATGGTCGCGATCGCCTCGCCGAACTTCGGGATGAAGGACAGCACGATGGCGATGCCGCCGGCCACCCAGTACAGCGCGGTCGAATAGACCTTCGTGGCGGCCATCACGCCGATGTTCTCGGCGTAGGTGGTGGTGCCGGAGCCGCCGCCGAGGCCGGCGAGCGAGGTCGCCACGCCGTCGGCCATCAGGGCCCGTCCCATCGACTTGTCGTAGTTCTTGCCGGTCATCAGCGCCACGGACTTCACGTGCCCGACGTTCTCGGCGATCAGGACGAGCACCACCGGCAGGAACAGGGCGGCGACGCTGAAGTCCGGGTTCGGCAGCGTGAACGTGGGCAGGCCCACCCAGGCGGCCTTGCCGACGGTCTCGAAGCTGACCTGGCCCTGGGCCAGCGCGGCGACGGAGCCCACCAGCACGCCCAGCAGGATCGACAG
>CAZBMH010000006.1:67643-68066 GCA_964492685.1 uncultured Micropruina sp. | reverse complement strand
GCTGGCAGTAGGTGGCCCGCGGGATCATGTCGTAGTTGATCGGCATGGTCTCGGCGCCCGCGATGGTCTCGGCGGCCACGACGCCCTGCGCCTCGGCGGTGTGCGCCAGGGCCAGCTTCATCGTCACGTCGCCGATGGCGTAGATGCCGGGGACGTTGGTGCGCATGAAGTCGTCGATGGCGATCGCGCCGCGCTCGGTGAGGGCGACCCCGGTGTTCTCCAGGCCGTAGCCGGTCGTCCGGGGGGCGAAGCCAATCGACTGCAGCACCTTGTCGGCCTCCAGGACCCGCTGCTCCCCCGACTTCAGGTCGGTGACGGTCACGCGCACCTTGTCGCCGCTGTCGTCGATGCCGTCGACGCGGGTCGAGGTGAGCAGGGTGACGCCCAGCTTCTTGTAGGCCTTGGCCAGCTCGGCCGAGATCT
>CAZBMH010000006.1:0-67633 GCA_964492685.1 uncultured Micropruina sp. | reverse complement strand
TCCTCCAGCGGGACCATCCGGTCCAGGAACTCCACGATGGTCACCTGGGCGCCGTAGTTCGACAGCACGTAGGCGAACTCGGTGCCGATCGCGCCGGAGCCGGCGATGATGATCGACCCGGGCACGGAGTCGGAGAGGATCTGCCCCTCGTAGTTGACCACGCGCTCCGACAGCGACGTCCCCGGCAGCAGCCGCGGCGTGGCGCCGGCGGCGATGATGCAGTCGTCGAACGTGATCGTCCGCTCTCCCCCGTTGTCGTCGGCGACCTTGATGGTCTTGGCGTCGACGAAGGTGCCCCAGCCGTTCACCTCGGTGATCTTGTTCTTCTTCATCAGGAAGTGGATGCCGTTGACCATCCGCTGCGACACCTGGCGGGAGCGGTTGAAGGCGGTGCCGAAGTTGAAGGTGACGTCACCCTCGATGCCGAACAGGTCCTTCTCGGCGTGGAAGATGTGCGCGAGCTCCGCGTTGCGCAGGAGTGCCTTGGTCGGGATGCAGCCGACGTTGAGGCAGACGCCGCCCCACCACTGCTTCTCGATGATGGCGGTCTTCTTGCCCAACTGGGCGGCACGAATGGCCGCCACGTACCCGCCGGGACCGGCCCCCAGCACAACAACGTCGAAGTGTTCGCTCATGGGCGTCACTGTATTCGACCCGACCCGGCTCCCGCAGGGTGCTCACCACTCCCCCGACGCCCAACCGCAACGAGCCCCCGATCTGCGTGATATGCCATATATGAGATAAGATCCGCGACGTGGAAGAACTCTCCCCCTCCGCGGTCGGCTTCCTGATCCGCGACGCGCGCAAGCAGCGCGGCCTGACCCAGCAGCAGCTCGCCACCGAGCTCGGTACCAGCCAGAGCGCGGTGCATCGGATCGAATCCGGCGGCCAGAACGTCTCCCTCGACATGATCAACCGGATCGCCCAGGCGCTGGAGCGCCCGATCCTCAGCGCCGGCGCCTCCGGCGGCGCCACGCATCTGCGCATCCACGGCGAGACCAAGCTGCAGGGCTCCATCGCCGTCCGCTCCTCCAAGAACGCGGCCGTGGCCCTGCTGTGCGCTTCGCTGCTGAACCGTGGCCGGACGGTGCTCCAGGGCATCGCCCAGATCGAGGAGGTCAACCGCATCCTCGAGGTGCTGGTGAGCATCGGCGTCAAGGCGACCTGGTCGGACGACAAGTCCGAGCTGGAACTCATCCGTCCCGATCACCTCGACCTGGAGGCCATGGACGTGGCCGCGGCCCGTCGCACCCGCTCGGTGATCATGTTCCTCGGCCCGCTGCTGCACGACGAGACCGTGTTCGAGCTCCCCTACGCGGGAGGCTGCAACCTCGGCACCCGGACCGTCACCCCCCACCTGCAGGCCCTGCACCACTTCGGCCTCGGCATCAAGGCCACCGAGGGCGAGTACCACGCCACGGTGCGCGCCATCCAGGCTGGCCGGCGCTCGATCACGCTCACCGAGCGCGGCGACACCGTCACCGAGAACGTGCTGATGGCCGCCGCCCGGCACCCGGGCGAGACCGTCATCCGCAACGCCAGCAGCAACTACATGGTGCAGGACCTGTGCTTCTTCCTTCAGGAGCTGGGCGTCAAGATCGAGGGCATCGGCAGCACCACGCTGCACGTCACCGGGGTGCCGCACATCGAGAAGGACGTGTCGTTCGCCCCCTCGGAGGACCCCATCGAGGCCATGAGCCTGCTGACGGCCGCGATCGTGACCGGGTCGGAGCTCACCATCGAGCGCTGCCCGATCGAGTTCCTGGAGATCGAGCTGGCCATCCTCGCCGAGATGGGGCTGCGGTTCGACCTCACCGAGGAGTACCCGGCGCTCAACGACAACACCCGCCTGGTCGACATCACCGTCTATCCGTCCCAGCTGCGGGCCGCGGCCGACAAGATCCACCCGATGCCGTTCCCGGGGCTCAACATCGACAACCTGCCGTTCTTCGCGGTGATCGCCGCCGTCGCCGAGGGCCGGACGATGATCCACGACTGGGTCTACGAGAACCGCGCCATTCACCTGGTGGAGCTGAACAAGCTGGGCGCCAATGTGCAGCTCCTCGACCCGCACCGGATCCTGGTCACCGGGCCGACCCGCTGGCGGGCCCAGGAGATCGTCTCTCCCCCGGCGCTCCGCCCGGCCGTGTGCATCCTGCTCGCCGCCCTGGCCGCGCGCGGGACGAGCGTGCTGCGCGACGTGTACGTGATCAACCGGGGTTACGAGGACCTGCCCAACCGGCTGAACGCGCTCGGCGCGCGCATCGAGGTCTTCACCGACTGATCGCGGGCCCGCTCAGCGCACCCGGACGACCGGGAAGTGATGGGTGGGCCGGACGATCTCGTCCTGGGCGGCGACCAGCTGCAGCTCCGAGGCGCTGGCGTCCGTGGTGGCGCGCAGCACGGAGTAGACCGCGTCCGCCGTATGCCCCAGCGCCTCGCCGGCGTCGCGGGTCCGCAGGAAGTGGGCCAGGAAGACGGCGGCGGTCAGGTCGCCCGAGCCGGTGAAGTTGCGCTCCAGGCGCGGCGTGGTCACCTGCCAGGCGCCGGCCTCGGTCACCGCCAGCATGGTGAGGGAGGCCGGGTCGGAGTCCGTCAGGACGACGCTGGTGACCACGACGACCGAGGGTCCGACGGCGCGCAGCGCATCCGCGGCGGCCAGCACCTCCGGCAGCGTGGTGGTGGTCCGGCCGGTGAGGAAATCCAGCTCGAAGTGATTGGGCGTGACGATGTCCGCCTCGGGCACCACTCGCTCGCGCATGAACTCCGGGACGCCCGGCCGCACGTACATGCCGCGCCCAACGTCCCCCATCACCGGATCACAGCAGTACAGGGCGTCCGGGTTGCGGCTCTTGACCAGCGCCACCGCGTCCACGACGACACCGCCCACGGCCTCGGCGCCCTGGTAGCCGGACAGCACCGCGCCCACCCGGGGCAGGACGCCGCGCTCGTCAATGCCGCGAATCACGTCCGCGACGTCCTCGGCCGCGAGCAGCGGGCCGCGCCACTGGCCGTAGCCCGTGTGGTTGGAGAAGTGCACCGTGAGCACCGGCCAGACCTCCACGCCCAGCCTCATCAGCGGGAAGGTGGCGGCGCTGTTCCCCACGTGCCCGTAGGCGACCGAGGACTGGATGGAGAGGACCGTCGTCATGCGCCACATTCAAACAGGCCCACGGCGTGCGGGACGAACCGGGGACATTCCTCAACCATGGTTATCGGTCGCCCACAAGGCGGTCTGCACGGGTGACAGGCCCGGGAGCGGCCCCCATACTGAGGCGGTGCGCGCCAGCGACTATCGCTACTTCGACACGCGATTCATGGCCCTGGCCCATCGCGGCGGGGCCGCCTACCCGCCGAACGAGGGCCGGGAGAACACCGTCCACGCGTTCGGCGAGGCCGTCAAGCTCGGCTACCGCCACCTGGAGACCGACGTCCAGGCGACGAGCGATGGGCGGCTGGTCGCGTTTCACGACGACACCCTGGACCGGGTCACCGACGGGCGAGGGCCCGTGTCGGCCCACACCCTGGCCGAGCTGCGGGGAGTGAGGGTCGGTGAACGTGACCACATCCCCACCCTGGACGAGCTGCTCGAGTCCTTTCCCGAGGCGCTGTTCAACATCGACCTCAAGACCCCCGAGGCGGTCGAGCCGCTGGTAGCAGCGATCCGAGCCCATGGCGCCGAGGATCGAATCTGCGTCGGCTCGTTCTCGACCGCGCGGCTCACGCGCTTCCGGGCGCTGGCCGGCGCGGAGGTTGCCACCTCGTCCGACCCCCGCGGCGTGGCGTGGTACCGCTTCGGGGTGGGCGTGCGGCGGCTGCGCCACGCGCCGGGTGTCGCGCTGCAGATCCCGCGCCGGATCTGGAAGGAGCGGATCGCGCTGCTGACCCCCTCGCTGATCCGCGCCGCCCACCGGGGCGGCCGGGTCGTCCACGTCTGGACGGTGGACGAGGCCGCCGACATGGAGCACCTGATCGACCTGGGCGTGGACGGCATCGTGACCGACCGGGTCGACGTGTTGAAGGATGTCCTCGTCAAGCGGCAGCTATGGGACGGAACCTGATGAAGAGCACGCGCCAGCAGCGGTCCTGGTATTGGTACGACTGGGCCAACTCGGCCTACGTCACCACCACCAGCACGGTGTTGATCGGTCCCTACCTGACGGCGCTGGCGAACAACGCCGCCTGCCCCGACCTCGCCGACGGGGCGGTCTGCCAGGTGCCGGTGCAACTGCTCGGGCTCTTCCCCGTCCTTCCCGGAGCGCTGCATCCCTTCCTGATGACGATCACGACAATTGTCTCGGCGGTGTTGCTGCTGTTCGTCGGCGCCATCGCCGACCGGTCGGCCAAGCCGCAGAACTGGCTCGGCGGCTTCGCCTGGGCGGGGTCGATCGCCGGCAGCCTCATGTTCTTCCTGGTCGACACCAATTGGCAGTTCGGGGCCTGGCTGATGGTGATCGCCAGCATCTGCATGGGCTCGTCGCTGGTGATCTACGACGGCATCCTGTGTCGCATCGCGCCACCGGACGACCGCGACCGGGTCTCCAGCACCGGCTGGGCCTTCGGCTACCTGGGCGGGGGCCTGTTGCTCGCGGCCAACTTCGTGCTGATGAGCGCCTACGAACAGGTGGGCATCAGCTACGGCATGGCGATCCGGATCAGCCTGCTGTCGGCCGGCCTGTGGTGGGCGCTGTTCACGATCATCCCGGTGCTGGGCCTCCGGCGGCTGCCCGCGGCCGCGCTGGGAGACCTCGCGGATCCGCGGACGGCGCCGTCCAAGAACCCGTTCGCGCAACTGGCCAGCACGTTCGCGGACCTGAAGAACTACCCGCAGACGCTGCTCTTCCTGCTGGCCTACCTGTTCTACAACGACGGCATCCAGACCGTCATCGGCCAGTCGAGCCTGTATGCGTCCTCCGAGCTGGGCATGGCCACCAGCCAGGTGATGATGACGTTCCTGCTCACCCAGTTCGTGGCGTTCTTCGGCGCGCTGCTGTTCGGGCGGGCCGCCGGACGGTGGGGCGCCAAGCGCACCGTCCTGGCGGGGATCGGCATCTGGCTGTTGGTGGTGGTGGCCGCCTACGTCGTCCCGGCCGGCGTGTTCGGGGCGCTGCTCGGCTTCGGCGCCGCCGTCGGCCTGGTGATGGGCGGCACCCAGGCGCTGTCCCGTTCGATGTACAGCCAGCTCGTCCCCAAGGGGCGGGAGTCGGAGTACTTCAGCTTCTATCAGGCGATGGAGCGGGGCACGAGCTGGCTCGGAACGCTCGTGTTCGGCTTGGTCTTCCAGCTGGGTCAGTCCTACCGGCTCGCGATCGTCGCCCTGATGGTGTTCTTCCTTGTCGGGGGCGCGATCCTCAGCCGGGTCGACATCCGCCGCGGCATCATCGAGGCCGGCAACGAGGTGCCCCGCGTCATCTGACCCCTTTGCCTCGCGGCTACGGTGGAAGAAGTACGCCGGTCGGGGCGTTGAGAGGTCCAAAGAGGAGACACGATGGCTGGTCGTTCATTGCGAGGCTCCGGGCTGGGCTCGAAGAGCTTTTCCGACAGTTCCGGGATCGAGTTCGCGCCGCGGCAGGAGGTGGGTTTCGACTGCCCCAACGAGCATCACTTCACCGTGGTGTTCGCCGAGGACGCGGACGTGCCGTCCCAGTGGGAGTGCCCCAAGTGTGGCCTGGTCGGGATTCGCCCGGACGGACCCGTCACCGAACCCAAGGCCACCAAGCCGGTGCGGACCCACTGGGACATGCTGCGGGAGCGGCGCTCCATCCCCGAGTTGGAGGAACTCCTCGCCGAGCGCCTGGACGAGATCCGCGGCAACTGAGGAGCAGGGCCTGAGTTCCGTGCCCCGGGGCTACGAGCGATCGAGCTCTGGGCGGTTCTCGGGGCGCGGGTCCGGGGCGGGCGAGTCGACAACCTCGCCCTCGATGACATCTCCACTGGCGTAGCCCGATCGGCTCGTGCGCACCTGCACCCCGTGCTTGGCCACCGACCGCGCGACCATCCACCCGATGAACGAGCGGGCAAGCGGACGGGTCAGCGGCAGCAGGAACAGCAACCCCACCACGTCGGTCAGGAAACCGGGGAGCATCAGCGCCACGCCGCCCACCAGGACGAGGGCCGCGTCGGCCAGCTCGCCGGTGGGCATCTTGCCCGAGGTGAACGCTTCATTGAGGGCCTGCCAGGCCTTGGCGCCCTCGCGCCGCATCAGCCAGCTGCCCAGCAGGGCCTCGGCCAGCAGGATCGCGAGGGTCGGCAGCGCCCCGATCCGCTGCCCCACGCTGACGATCAGCCACACCTCGATCAGCGGGACCGTGATGAAGAGCAGCAGCAGCGTGGGCAGCAGCCAGGCCGGTCCGCGGCGGGCGTTCATCGGGCGTCCTTGCCGTCCTCAATCCCGGAGGCGCCGGAGGTCACCGGCTCGGCGATCGCCGGCTCCGGTGCCGCCGCGGCGCGGGGTGCCAGGCGCAGCGCGCGCCGCAGCTGTTCGCCGCGGTACCGCAGGCCCATCAGGGTCGTGACCTTGAGCGCCTCGATGACCACCGAGGAGTCCATCTTCGACAGGCCGCGCTCGCGCTCCTTGAACTCGATCGGAACCTCGACGATGCGGTAGCCCTGCCGGTAGGCGTTCCACGTGAGGTCGCGCTGGATGCCGTAGCCGCCGACGTCGATGTCGTCGATCATGGACGCCAGGCACTCGGCGCGGAACGCGTTCAGGCCGCCGGTGATGTCCTTGATCGGGATCCCCAGCATCAGCCGGGTCCAGACGCTCCCACCGCGGGAGAGCAGCTCGCGGTTCAGCGGCCAGTTGACGACGCTGCCGCCCTTCACCCAGCGGGAGCCCTTCACCATGTCGGAGGTCTCCAGCGCGGCCAGCAGCCGCGGCAGCTGCTCCGGCTGATGGGAACCGTCCGCGTCGTGCTCCACCAGGACGCCGTAGCCGTGATCGAGGCCCCAGCGGAAGCCAGCGAGATAGGCAGCGCTCAACCCCTCCTTGCCCCGGCGGTGCAGGACGTGGAGGTGGTCGTCCGCGGCCACCAGCTCGTCGGCGATCCGGCCGGTGCCGTCCGGGGAGTTGTCGTCGACGATCAGGATGTGAGCGGCCGGGACCGACGCGCGGAGCCGGGCCACGATCGGACGGACGTTCTCGGCCTCGTTGTAGGTCGGGATGATGACCAGGGCGGTGCCGAGCGGGCCGTGCAGCCGCGGCGCAGTCTTAGGGGTCGTCATGTGTCCTCCGGAAGGCGATGTGTCTCACCATTCTGCCGCACCGCGGCGACCAGCCCGGTCCGACGCCCGCGCCCGGACCGCCGCACGATCGGCCAGGCCAGCGCGGCCACGGTGGTCAGGAGCACCGCGAGCTCCAGCCCCGCCGAGAGCGTGACGGCCGGGGTGAGGGTGGTGCGGCGCGGCAGGGCGACGACGCCGGAGGCCGGCACATGCTCGGGGAGCCGAAGCGCGACGCTGCCGTCGGGGCGGATGAGGCCGCTGATCCCCGTGGTGGTAACCACCAGGATCTCGCGGCGCAGCTCGGCCGCCCGGGCGCGCGTGATCGCGAACTGCTGGTGCACCTGATCGGTGCCGGTGTACATGGCGTTGGAGCTCTGCACCAGGAGCACCTCCGCGCCACTGGTGACCGTGTCGCGCACGGTGGCGTCGAAGGCCACCTCGAAGCAGATCAGGTCCCCCACCGCCAGCGGCTGGTCGGCGACCTGCACCCGGAGCACACCCGGGACTGTCCCGGGAACCGACTGCGGGCCGACGTAACGCACCACCGGGAACAGCGGTTCGAGGATCGACCGGTAGGGCACCCATTCGCCGAATGGGACGATGTTGCGCTTGTTGTAGCGGGCGGTCACGCCGAGCGTCGGGTCGTACCAGAGCGCTGCCGTCTGACGCTCGTTGGCGCCCGGCCCGTCCGTGATCGAGCCGATGAGCAGCGGGACACCCACCACGTCCCGCGCCTGCCGCACCAGGGACGCGGTGGTCGCGTCGAGGAACGGGTCGACGTCCGTGCCGTTCTCGGGCCAGACCACGAAGTCCGGTCGCGGCAAGGACCCGGCGTTCACCGCGGCCATCAGCCGCGCGGTCTCGGCGACGTGGTTGCGGGTGATGGTCCGCGCTTCCCCCAGCCCGTAGATGCCGCCCCCGGGGGCGTTGCCCTGCACGTAGCCGACCCGGACGGACTCGGTCCCGGCGGGCGGCGTCCAGGTGGTCGCGACGGCGCCCACGGCGAGCAGCAGCGCCACTCCCCCGGCGACCAGCCCGCCGGACCGCAGCGACGGGCGGGCACGCAGCCACCAGGCCGGAAGCTGCGCGACCAGCGCCGTCAGCAGGCTCACCCCCGGAACCCCGACCAGCGGCAGGAAGCCGGCCAGCGGGGTATCGATCATGGCGTAGGCCAGCCGCATCCAGCCGAAGCCCTCGAAGGGAACCCGGGCGTAGCTGAACTCGGCGCCCAGCCACAGCCCCGCGGCGATCAGCGGCCAGGCGCGGCGGTGTCGGGTGAGCCACAGCCCCAGCCCCAGGGCGGCGAAGAACAGGGCCTCCATGGCCACGAGGCCGAGCATGGCCTCCACGAAGATCACCGACATCCACCGCAACGCGGGGCCGAGGAACCCCAGGCCCCAGCAGTAGCCGGTCAGGAGCGCCACCCGGGCGCGGGGAGCGGTCAGCGAGAGCAGCGACAGCGCGGCGACGGACCCGATGGTGAGGGGCCACCAGCCGTGGGGGGCGAAGCCGAAGGCGGCCGGGACCCCGGCCAGCAGGGCCAGCGAGCACCGGAGCCAGGCCGGCAGGGCGCGCAGGCGGTCGATCACGGAGCGACTGTACCCGGACGTCCTCAGACGATCGGACGATCGTGGAAGGGCACCGAGAGCACCAACGTGGTGTGGGTCGACACCCCGGCTGTCGAGCGGATCTGCGTCAAGAGGGCCTCCAGCTCGGTGGGGGTCGCGACCTGGACCATGAGCAGGTGGCTCGCCTCCCCCGCGACGGAGAAGCAGGAGACCGCGCCGGGCAGATGCGCCAGCCGCTGCGGGATCTGGTCCTCCAGGGTCGGGTCCGAGGCCCGCATCGAGATGAAGGCCGTGAGGAGCTTCCCGAGGGCCCCCGGATCGATCGTCGCCCGGTAGCCGGTGATGATGCCGCGCTGCTCCAGCCGCCGCACCCGCTGCTGCGCCGCCGAGGTCGACAGGCCGGTCTCGCGGCCGATGTCGGTGTACGACATCCGCCCGTCACGGGCCAGCAGGCCGAGGATCTGCCGGTCAATGGTCTCCATGATGCCATCGTGGCACTATTGGTCGATGCGCGCGAAATCTTTGCTCTTGGTGGACACGGCGGGCCTATATTTCCGGGCTTTTTACGGTCTACCCAGCAGTCTTCGCGGTCTGGAGGGGCAGCAGGTCAACGCCGTCCGGGGGCTGACCGACTTCCTGGCGCGCTTCATCAGCGAGTATCGGCCCACCCACCTGGCGTGCTGCTGGGACGAGGCCTGGCGGCCGGCGTGGCGGGTCGCGCTCGTCCCCTCCTACAAGGCGCACCGGGTGGCCCACGGCGACGTGGAGGTGGTCCCCGACGAGCTGGTGGGCCAGATCCCGCTGATCCGGGCGGTGCTGCACACGCTGGGGCTGCCCGTGGTCGGGGTCGCCGGCATGGAGGCCGACGACGTCATCGGCACGCTGGCCGCCACCGCCCCGATGCCGGTCGACATCGTCACCGGGGATCGGGACCTCTTCCAGCTCGTGGACGACGAACGCCGCGTCCGGGTGCTGTCGGTCGTACGGGGCGTGGCCAAGCATGAGCGGGTGACCGACGAGTGGCTGGCCGCCAAGTACGGCATCACCGGCGCCCAGTACGCCGACTTCGCGACCCTGCGCGGCGACGCCTCCGACGGACTGCCGGGTGTCTCGGGCATCGGTGAGAAGACGGCGGCGGCGCTGATCGCCGGTCACGGGGACCTGGAGGGCGTGATGGCCGCGGTGGCCGCAGGTCGGGTAGCCCCGGGGGTCGGGGCGAAGCTCCGGGCCGGCATGGACTACCTGGGGGCCGCGCGCGAGGTCGTGGGCGTCCGCACCGACCTGGCGCTCCCCCTGGGCTGGGACGCCCTGGAGCTGGGGGCCGCCCCCGCGGATCCGGACGGCTTCGCCGACCTGGCCGAGGCGCTCAACCTCGGCGGCGCGGCGGAGCGGCTGCTGGCCGCACTGGCGGGCAACGCCGCCTGATCAGTCCCGCCCCAGCAGGTAGACGGCCGCGCCGGCGAGCAGGTTGGCCGCCTGGTCGGTGCGCAACGGCTGTCCCTGGATGTTGGTGGGGATGCGGCGCTCGATCGTCAGGCCGAGCTTCGCGAACAGGTCCTCCAGGTCCAGCAGCGTGGTGAACCGCAGGTTGGGCGTGTTGTACCAGGCGTAGGGCAGTTCCTTCGACATCGGCATCCGGCCGCCGATGAGCCGCAGCCGGTGCCGCCACCAGCCGAAGTTGGGCACCGACACGATCAGCTTCGGCCCGATGCGCGCCATGTGCTGCAGCACCTCCTCGGGTCGCCGGATCGTCTGCAGCGTGCGCGAGAGGACGACGACGTCGTAGGACGCGTCGCTGAACTGGTCGAGTTGCTCGTCCAGGTCCAGCTCGATCACCGGGACGCCGGAGCGCACCGCAGCCAGCACCGAACCGGCGTCGATCTCCACCCCCGTGCCCCGGCACGCCTTCGCGTCGATGAGGTGCCGCAGCAGCGTCCCGGGGCCGCAGCCGAGATCGAGCACCCGGGTGCCGCCCGGGACGAGGTCGGCCACCAGGGCCAGGTCGGGTCGCAGCGTCATCGCCGGGCCTCCTCGAGGGCGTGCTCCAGGAAGGCACGGATCGTGTCGTGGTAGGCGGGGATCTCCAGCAGGAACGAGTCGTGGCCCCAGGGCGAGGCGATCTCGCGGAACGTGACGTCCTGGTCGGCGTGCTCCAATCGCCGCACGATGCGGCGGCTGTGGGCCGTGCTGAACCGCCAGTCCGTGTCGAACGACATCACCAGGAACCGAACCCGGTGCTCGGCCAGCGCCGCGAAGCGTTCCGGGACCGAGAACGGGTCGAAGTAGTCCATCACCCGGCTGAGATACAGGTAGCTCAGCGCGTCGAAGCGCTCCAGGAACACCTTGCCCTGGTGGTCGAGGTAGCTCTCCACCGCGAAGTCGATGCCGAAGCCGGGCTCACCCCCGGGGTGGGCGTCGCGGCCAAACTTCTCGTCCAGCGCCTCCTCGGAGAGGTAGGTGATGTGGGCCATCATGCGGGCGGTCCTCAGGCCCAGGTCCGGATTGGTGTCGTCGGCGGCGTAACGCCCGCCGCGGAAGTTCGGGTCGTCCATGATCGCCCGCCGAGCCACCGCGGAGAAGGCGATGTTCTGGGCGGTGAGGCGGGACGACGCGGCCACGATGACGGCGTGGGAGAGGTCCTCCGGGTGGGCCAGCGCCCACTCCAACACCTGCATGCCGCCCAGCGACCCGCCGATCGCCGCCAGCAGACGTTCCACCCCGAGGTGGGCCATCAGGGCGCGGTGGACGGCGACGAAGTCGGCGACGTCGAGCAGCGGGAAGTCGAGCCCGAAGATGTCGCCGGTCGCCGGGTTGATCGACCCGGGCCCGGTCGTGCCCTGGCAGCCGCCCAACAGGTTGGCCGAGATGACGAACAACCGATCCGTGTCGACCGGCTTGCCCGGCCCGATCAGGTTGTCCCACCAGCCGGGCCGCCGGGCGCCCGCATGGAAGCCCGCCGCGTGGGCGTCGCCGGTCAGCGCATGGCAGATCATCACGGCGTTGTCCGCGGCGGCCGACAGCGTGCCGTAGGTCTCGTACGCCACCTCGACCCGGTCCAGGCGCTCCCCGCTCGTCAACAGCAGCGGGCGTTCGGGGGTGAACAGCTCGACGGTCCGGGTCTGGACGACCCCGACCGACCCCGGATCGTGGGTCACTGATCCAGCGCCGCGAGCGCCTGGTCGAGGTCGGCGATGATGTCGTCGATCGACTCGATGCCGACCGACAGCCGCACCATCTCCGGCGCCACCCCCGCGTCGCGCAGCTCGTCCTCGGTCAGCTGGCTGTGGGTGGTGGATGCGCTGTGGATCACGAGCGACTTGGCGTCGCCGATGTTGGCCAGGTGGCTGAACAGCTGCAGCGACTCCACGAAGCGCGAGCCGGCCGCGCGGCCCGCCTTGAGGCCGAACGACACCAGGCCGCCGTAGCCCCGGCCGGTGAGAACCCGGTCGGCCACCCCGTGCCAGGGCGACGACTCCAGGCCGGCGTAGTTGACCCACGCCACCGCCGGATGGGCCTCCAGGTGCCGGGCGACGGCCAGCGCGTTGGACGAGTGACGCTCCATCCGCAGGTGCAGCGTCTCCAGCCCCTGCAGGAAGAGCCACGAGTTCATGGGGGTGATCGCGGCCCCGGTGTTGCGGAGCATGACGGTCCGGGCCCGGATGATGTAGGCCGCGGCCCCGGCCGCCTCGGTCCAGACGACCTCGTGGTAGGCGTGGTCGGGTCCGGTCAGGTTCGCGAAGCGCTCGGCGTTGGCAGTCCAGTCGAAGCGGCCGGAGTCGATGATGACGCCGCCGATGCTCGTGCCGTGGCCACCGATGTACTTGGTCGCGGAGTGGATGGCGACGTCCACGCCGTGATCGAAAACCCGGCACAGCAGCGGGCTGGGCACCGTGTTGTCGATGATCAGGGGCAGTCCCTGGGCGTGGGCGGCCTCCGCCCAGGCGTCGAGGTCGAGGACGTTCAGCTGCGGGTTGCCGATGGTCTCGCCGAAGACGAGCTTCGTCCGCTCGTCCACGAGCTCGGCGAGGCGCTCGGGGTGATCGGGGTCGACGAAGCGGCACTCGACGCCGAACTGCGGCAGCGTGTGCGCGAACAGGGCGTACGTGCCGCCGTACAGCGTGGACATGGACACGATGTTGTCGCCGGCGGTGGCGAGGTTCAGCACGGCGTACGTGATCGCGGCCGCACCCGAGGCGGTGGCGAGCGCGCCGACGCCGCCCTCGAGGGCGGTCATGCGCTCCTCGAACACCGACTGGGTGGGGTTCATGATGCGGGTGTAGATGTTGCCCGGCGTCCTCAGTGCGAACAGGTCCGCGGCGTGCTCGGTGTCGTTGAACACGTAGGAGGTCGTCTGGTAGATCGGGACGGCGCGACTGTTCGTGGTCGGGTCCGCGGTCTCCTGACCCGCGTGCACGGCCAGGGTTTCGGGCTGATAGGTCATGGCAGATCGCTTTCGCCGAGATGGTCTCGTCAGGCTAGCCGCGGCTGGTCCGGATCGGCTGGGGTGCCAGATAACGGACGCGGCCGGGCGCCGAAGGTGAATTCCGCCACCGGGCGGTAGATCGAGCCGCCGCGGCTGAGTGTCGACTCGACGAGGGTGAACCCGCTGACCAGCCACGACAGCGGCGGGATCGCGTCCACGATCGTGAGCCACCGATCGACGCGCTGCGGCTGGTTGGCCCGCGCCAGGGTGAGGTGGGCGGTGAATTGCCCGCCCTCGTGGGGCACGGCGGCCCGCGCGCAGGCCTGGCGCACGCGCCGCGCGAGGGTGGCCAGGCCCGGCTCGCCGTGGGCGGCGCCCAGCCAGATCACCCGGGCGGCTCCTGGGTGCGGGAACGCACCGCCGCCCTCCAGCGTGACGGCCAGCTCGCGGGAGTGGGTGGCGACGTCGCGCAGCCCGGCAATCAGGCGGTCGTGGCGATCCTCGGGGACGTCCCCCAGGAAGGCCAGGGTGAGGTGCCAATTCTCCGCGGGGACGAAGCGCAACGCCGGGTCGGCGTCCCGCCGGGGCGTGACGAAGCTGTCGAGGGTGTCGCGAATCCGGGCCGGGATCGGCAGGGCGACGAAGAGGCGATGGGTCATGGTGGGGCCGGTGGTCGATGGGGCCGGCTCCCCCAGGGTAGGGCGGCCCCGCCCCGGATGGCATGATGTCGAGCGACGAAAGGACTTCACCATGGCTGCTCTGCTGGACCGGATCCAGACCGATCTGACCGCCGCGATCAGGGCGCAGGACTCCTCGGTGGCGAGCTCGCTGCGGATGGCGTTGGCCGCGATCCAGAACGCGCAGGTCGCCGGCAAGGTCAAGCGCGAGCTGACCGAGGCGGAGGAGCTGGCCGTCGTGGCCAAGGAGGTCGCCAAGGGCAAGGACTCGGTCGAGGCTTACGCCGCGGGCGGCCGCGAGGATCTCGTCGCCAAGGAGCAAGAGGGCATCCGGATCCTGTCGGCGTACCTGCCGGCGGAACTCCCCGAGTCCGAGGTGGACGCGATCGTCGCCGAGGAGGTCGCCCGGCTGACCGCCGACGGCACCCCGGCGTCCATGCGACTGATGGGCCCGACCATGAAGGCCGTCGGTGCCCGGATCGCCGGCCGCGCCGACGGCACCCTGGTCGCCGCGAAGGTTCGCGCCGCTCTCGCCTGAGCTGACGCATCCCCTCCCTGCCCGATGCGGGCGCTGCTAGCGACGAGCCACGGGTGCGCGCCCTAGGATGCGGAACGTGGTCCTTCCCGATTCCGGCTGGCCGCCGCGGCAACGTTGGCGAGGGCCGATGTTCACGGTCTCGGTCTGGATCCTGGTCGTGGCCCTGGTCGCCTTCACGGGCGCGCTTGGCTACATGCTCATCGAGGGCTGGGTCTTTCTGGACGCGCTCTACATGTCTGTGGTCACGCTGACCACCACGGGGTTCCGCGAGGTGCATCCGCTGAGCCCCGCGGGCATGGTGTGGACGATGATCCTGTCGATCGGCGCGATCGGCCTCATCTTCGGCACCGTCGGCATCGTGGCCGAGAGAATGATGGCCGAGGTGGCCAGCGGACAGAGAGGCAAACGCATCATGCAGCGCTCCATCGACGCACTCAGTGGCCACTTCATCGTCTGCGGATACGGGCGGGTCGGTTCGCTGGTCGCCAAGGAATTGCAGGCCGAGGGCGAGCAGGTGGTCGTCCTCGACGTCCGGGAGGACTCGCTGGCCCGCGCCGAGGCGGACGGCTACCGCGTCGTGCACGGCGACGGGTCGTCCGATGCGGTCCTCACGCGGGCCGGGGCCCAGCGGGCCAAGGGGCTGGTGAGCTGCATCGACTCCGACGCGCAGAACGTCTACGTCACGATCACCGCCCGCGCGCTCAATCCCGGGCTGTTCATCGTCGGACGGGCCGGGGACGAGGCCGTCGTCCGGAAGCTGCGCCAGGCGGGTGCCGACCGGGCCATCTCGCCCTACACGATGGCCGGTCGCCGGATCGCCAACCTGGCGCTGCGGCCGCGGGTGGTCGAGTTCGTCGACGCCGCCCTGACGCGGCGCGACCTGCCCTACACGCTGGAGGAGCTGAGCGTCACCGCGGACGGCCCGTTGGTGGGCAAGAGCATCGGGACCCTGCGCACCCAGGGCGTCTTCACCCTCGCGATCATTCCGGTGGCCGGCGGCTACGAGCCAAACCCGGGCGACCAGCGGGTGCTCGCCGTCGGGGAGCACCTCATCGTGTCCGGCTCGGCCGAGGCGGTCGCGGCCTTCGAGTAGGCCCCGCCCTGCGTCCGCACGCGGCGCGGCTGACCTGACTCCCGGCGAGGGGCATGATGGCGGTCATGAATCAGCCTCCCGCCTCCCCGGCCCACGTCCTGGTGGTGGACGACGAGACCGTCCTGGCCGGCATGGTTGCCAATTACCTGCAGCGGGCCGGGTACCGCACCTCGGTGGCCCACGACGGCCCCGGCGCCCTGGCGGTGTCGCGCGCCGACTCGCCCGACGTCGTCGTCCTGGATCTCGGGCTGCCGGGCATGGACGGGGTGGAGGTGTGCCGCGAGATCCGTCGCACGTCCGACTGCTACGTGCTGATGTTGACGGCCCGCAGCGACGAGGACGACAAGCTGACCGGTCTGTCCGCCGGTGCCGACGACTACATGACCAAGCCGTTCAGCGCCCGCGAGCTGGTGGCCCGCGTCGAGGTGCTGCTGCGCCGGCCACGGGCGGACCGGGTGGTCGAGGAGCCGCCCCGCCTCGTCGGCGCCCTTCGGGTGGATTCGGTGGCGCGCCGGGTCGAGGTCGCCGGAGTGGCAACGGAGCTGACCCGCATCGAGTTCGGCCTGCTGGACGCTCTCTCAGCGCGTCCCCACGCCGCCTTCACCCGCGCCGAGCTGATCGCGGCCGTGTGGGGGCCGGGCTGGGTCGGCGACGAGCACCTGGTGGACGTCCACATCGGGCACCTGCGGCGCAAGCTGGCGGCGGTGGCGGACCTCGCCTTCGTGGACACGCTGCGCGGCGTCGGCTATCGCCTTGGGACCTGCCGATGACCGGGCGACGAGCCCCCGGCAGCATCGTCAGCCGGCTGCTGCTCTCCCAGCTGGCGGTGTCCCTCACGATGGCGCTCACCATGATCCTGGTGGCGGTGATCGCGGGGCCGCCGGTGTTCGAGGACCACATGCGCGAGGCGGGCCACGGCACCCCGGCGGTGCTGGCCCACTCGGTGGAGGCGTTCAACGCCGCGGGTCTGCTGGCGCTGGGCCTGGGCCTGGTGATCGCCACCACCGGCGCCACGCTCGTCAGCGTCGTGACCGCCCGGCGGCTTCGTCGGCCCCTGACCGACCTGGGGGCGGCCGCGTCGCGGATCTCCGAGGGCGACTACGAGCTCCGGGTCGAGGCCGCCGACGCCCGCGAGCTCGTCACATTGGCGGACAGCTTCAACACCATGGCCGGACGGCTGGCCGCCACCGAGGCGAGCCGACGGCGACTGCTGACCGATCTGGCGCACGAGATCCGCACGCCGCTGGCCAGCATGGAGGTGTGTGTCGAGAGCCTCGAGGACGGGGCGATCGATCCCGGGCCGCAGGCCTGGCAGATCCTCAGCGACCAGCTGCACCGGATCTCGCGACTCGCCGACGACCTGGGGGCCGTGTCCGCGGCCGAGGAGGGGCGCCTCGACCTCTCCCCCACCCGCGTCCAGCTCGGCGACGTCGTGGCCGGCACCGTCCTGGCTGCCCGCGAGGCCTACCAGCGCAAGGGCGTGACACTCCGGCTCGACGAGGGCGGCCCCGACCTGCCGATCTCGGCTGACCGGGCGCGGCTGCAGCAGGTCCTGGGCAATCTGCTGTCCAACGCCCTGCGGCACACGCCCGCGTCCGGACTTGTCGAGGTGACGCTCGTGGACGAGGGCCCGAGCGTCGCGGTGCGCGTCATCGACACCGGCGACGGCATCGCCGCCGAGCACCTGCCCCACCTGTTCGAGCGCTTCTACCGCGTCGACACGGCGCGGGACCGCTCCAGCGGCGGTACCGGCGTGGGCCTCACGATCAGCCGGGCCATCGCCCGCGCCCACGGCGGCAGCCTGGAGGCGGCCTCGGACGGCCCCGGGCTGGGGGCGACGTTCACGCTCCGGCTCCCTCGACAGACCGTCGAACCTTCATCGAATCAACACTGAACCGGCGCCGCCGCGCGGGGTCCCTCGGCAACGCTGGAGGGATCGACGAAAGGCGGCAACGTGCCCGACACCCTCACGCGACGACGGCTGCTCACCACCGGCCTCGGCCTGGGCACCACCGCCCTGCTGGGCGGCTGCACCACCCCGTCCACCGGCGGGGCACACACGGGCCCGATCATGGTCCCCGCCGCCCCCTCGCTCGGCAGCCCGGCCGTCGAGGCGACGCTCGTCGCGGGCGTCGGGCCGGTTGACCTGGGCGGGATCACGGCCACGACGTGGAGCTACGGCGGGCGGCTGCCCGGCGCGACCCTGCGCGTGACCGCGGGTGAGGTGATCAGCGTGAGGGTCGACAACAGGCTGCCCGCCGACACGAGCGTCCACTGGCACGGCATCAGGCTGCACAACGCCGCCGACGGCGTCCCGGGCCTGACCCAGGAGCCGATCGCCGCGGGCGCGAGCCACACCTACACGTTCCGTCCCCCCGACCCGGGGACGTACTTCTTCCACCCGCACACCGGCGTCCAGCTCGACCGTGGCCTCTACGCCCCGCTGATCGTGGCGGACCCGGCCGAGCCCGGCGGCTACGACCACGACTGGGTGCTCGTGTTGGACGACTGGATCGACGGCATCGGGCGAAACCCCGACGACATCCTGGCCGCGTTCAAGGCCGAGGGGGGCAAAGTCGGCAGGGGCATGAACCACGACATGTCGGGCATGGGGGGCATGGGCCACTCCCCCCTGGGCGACCTCGGGGACATCGCCTACCCGCACTACCTCATCAACGGACGCGTGCCCGCGGAGCCGCTGACCCTGGCCGCCAAGCCCGGGCAGCGGGCGCGGATCCGGCTGATCAACGCCGCCGCCGACACCACCTTCCGGGTGGCCCTCGGCGGCCATGCGGTGACCGTCACCCACACCGACGGGTTCCCGATCCGGCCCGTGGAGACCCGGGCGCTGTACCTGGCCCAGGGCGAGCGCGCCGACCTGCTGGTCACCCTCGGGGACGGGGTCTTCCCGCTGGTGGCGGCGGCCGAGGGCAAGCAGGGCCAGGGCCTGATCGTGGTGCGCACCGGCGCGGGGGCGGCGCCCGGGGCCCAGGTGCATCCCGGCGAGCTCGACACCGACCCGGTGCAGCTCGCCGGGCAACTGCCCACCGACGCGGCGCGGCTCGCCACCCGGGAGCCCGACCAGGTCGAGACGCTCACGCTGAACGGCCAGATGCGCCCCTACGCCTGGGGCCTGAACGGGGCGGTGTTCGGTTCTGGTACCCCGCTTCGGACGAGCGCCGGCCGGCGGCTGCGCGTCCACATGATCAACGAGACGATGATGGCCCACCCGATGCACGTCCACGGGCACACCTGGTCGCTGCCGGCCAGCGGGGGCCTGCGCAAGGACACCGTGTTGGTGCTGCCGATGCAGACGATCACCGCCGATCTGGAGGCCGACAACCCCGGCCGGTGGGCCTATCACTGCCACAACATCTACCACGCCGAGATCGGCATGATGACGTCGCTGGAGTACTGATCCGCGCCCGCCGAAGCCCCCTCGTGGCGGATCTTCAACGAATCTTCATCGTCCGGGACGCCTTGTCGCCCGCACCGTCGGAGAGGGTTGGAGTGACCCAATCGAGTCGAGCCAAGTCGAGTCGAGGAAGAAGCAGAGGACCCGTGACTACCACCACCCGCACCACCAGCACCGAGCTGCCGTCGGCGGCCCCTGCGCCCGGCCCAGCCGTGGCCGTCCTGGCGCTGACAACCGTCCTGGGCCTGCTGGCCCTGCTCGTCCCCAACCTCGTCGCCGGCGACGCGGGGATGATGATGACGATGGGCATGACGCACTACATGGAGCTCCTGGCGGTCAACCAGCCCCGGAACCTGATCGTCTTCATGGCGATCCCCGTGATCCTTGCCGAGACCCTCGCCATTACCGAGCTCGTGCTCCTGTTCGCCCGGGACGCCGCGCCGACATGGGTTCGCACCACGAGCCGCGCGGCGGGGCTCCTCGCCGGGCCGGTGATGTTGGCCATCCTGCTGCACCTGCTGCTGAACGCCGTCGTGCCGCTGACCGTGGGCGGCGGCTGGCGCGGCGCCGCCGACGTGATCGCGGTGCTGTTCTACCTCTCCGGCGCGATCCCCCTGGTCGGCATCACCCTGCTCGAACTGGGGGTGTTCCGGTTGACGGCCACCCAGACGCTCAAGTGGCACGCGGCCTGCATCGCGGTCTTCCTGGTCGTGGCTCACGTCGCGATGATCTTCGGCATGATCGACCCGGCCGTGTTCGGCTACCGGATGCAGCACTGACTCCCCCGAGGACCGGCCCGGGCTCAGGAGGGGGGCCCGGCCGGTCCTCGTGAGCAAGGATCAGCGTCCGGGAAGCTCCTTGATGCCGCCGATCACCAGGGTGATCTTGGCGTCCACGTCCGCCATCCCGGCCTGGTCGAGTTGCTCGCGCAGTCCGGCGTCCTGGATGCCGGGGAGGCGTCCGATCGCCACGATCCGCAGGCTGCCCTCGCGGTAGCTGATGTCGCTGATCTGCCCGCCCTGCGATTCGGCCCACTGCCGCACCACCGGTGTGGCCCGCGCCACGATGAGCTCCTGCTCGACCACGATCGCGCTGCCAATGCTGAGCGGCACGGCGAGCAGCACGACGGAGGCGAGTGCGGTCACGAGGCTCGCGGCGGTGAACCGGCCCACCTGCACCCCGCCCTCGGTGGCAGCCTCCCGTACCCGGTAGCCGAGGAAGATCAGGGTGCCGGTGGCGATGATCGCGCTGACGTTGGTGCCGAAGAGCAGCAGGGCGCCGAGCGCCTGTCCCGGGGCGCCGGACTCCAGGGCGAGGCCCACGACGGCCAGCGGCGGCACCAGCGAGATGGCGATCGCGACCCCGGGCAGGGTGTCGGACACGTCGGCCCGGACGGTGGCGAAGGCCCCCACCACCCCGGTCGCCAGGGCGGCAACGAGATCGATGAGGCGCGGGCTGACGCGCGCGGCGATCTGCGAGTTGGTCTCGGCCACCAGGTGGACGTGCGACGTCATCCCCAGCAGGAAGGCGATCCCGACCACGCACGCGGCACCGGCGAGCACCAGCCCCAGGTTGAGCAGGATCAGTCGGCGGTTGGCGAGCACCACCGACAGCGCGGTGCCGAGGATCGGGGTCATCAGCGGGGCGACGATCATGGCGCCGATCACGGTGGCGGTGGAGTCGGCCACCACCCCGGCGCTGGCGATGATGGTGGCGAGCAGGATCAGCACCCAGAACGCGGAGAGCTTGTTGCGATGGTCGGGGCCTTCGGTGATCAAGAGTCGCGACATCATCCGCGTCGCGTCGGCGGCGGAGGCTCGGCCGCGACGGTGCTCCAAGGGTTCCTCGGTACTCATCGTGCCATTGTGTCGCGCTTCGCGGTCCCGCGGCAGTGGTACGCCCGCGTCAGGCGGCGTGGGTGGCCGGGGCGGGCGGCCAGAGCTGGTCGCAGGCCAGTCGGACGAGGGTGCCGACGACGGCGCCCAGGATGGCAGGGACCGTGACGGCGGGCCCCGCAGAGATCGTCAGCATGACGCCGAGCACCATGCCCGTGAAGGGCTGCTTCATAGCACCCGTGGCCGCGGCGATCGCGGTGGCGATCAGCGCCGGGCTCGCGGGCCCGCCCATGAGCAGCCCGGCCGACCCGGCGAGAATCGTCCCCAGGGCGATGGACGGGAACAGCGCGCCGCCGCGGAACCCGCCGCCGAGGCAGGCGGCGAAGGCGACGAACTTGCCGATCAGGACGACGGCCGCGACCCCGAGCGAGGGCAGCGTCAGGTAGGCGCCCATCGCGGACTGGCCGGCCCACACCACGAGCTCCGGGGAGAGCCCGGTGAGCGCCGAGACCAGCAGGCCGGACCCCCCGGTCACGACCCCCGCACCGATGAGGGCGGGCAGCGGGGCGGCCGCGGCGACGCGCTGCACGAGGGCGCCCACGCGCGGAGCCAGGAAGCCGATCGCGGCGACGGCCACCGCGAGCACCACCCCGACGGCCAGGTCGACGAGGCGGACGTTCGGGTAGGCGGGCAGCGCCTTCATGGCGAGTTGGACGTCTCCCAGGCCGGTCCAGGGGCCGACGCCTACCTGCAGCAGGTAGCCGCCCGCCAGGGCCGACAGCATGGGCAGGATCACGGTGATCGTGGTCATCGCCGGACCGGCGGCCAGCGCAATCTCGAGCACGAGGATGGTGGTTACCAGCGGGTTGCCGAGCACGGCACCGGCGGCCGCGGTCGCCCCGGCGATCATCATCACCTGCCGTGCGGGATCGTCGCGCCCGCGGACGAGCGCGGCGCCCGCGGCGGTACCGATCGCCATCAGCGGCGCCTCCGGGCCGAGCACGGCCCCGAAGCTTAGGCTGGCCAGGGCGGCCAGCAGCACGGACGCCGCCTCGCGGGGGCCGATGTCGAGCCCCGGGGCGTCCAGCGGGCGATGACCGCCGTGCCCCGGGAGCCGCATCGCCTGCCACGTGAGCAGCGCGCCGACCACGGGGAGCGCGAGTGTGAGCCACCAGGGGGCGAACGGCAGGCCCATCGCGTGCGGCAGCGTGTGCCAGAGCAGGTGGGTCAGGTGGTGCTGGCCCGCCACGAACACCGAGGCGCCGGCGCCGGCGAGCAGCCCGACCACCACGGCGAGCGCCGCGAGGCGGGCGAGGTGGATCGGCTGCCCGAGGTCACGCTGGACGACCATCACGCACTGCTCCTTCTCCCACGACGCAGCGACATGGTGTCATACCGGCGCCGCGGCGTCCCGGGGTCCGGGCGGGTGGCCGTCCGCCGCCGGGTCAGGCGTTCGTGCGCAGCAGCAGGTTGGGCGTGCCCCGCTTCACCCCGGTCAGGGCCGACTTCGTGGCCCCCCGGGTGATGGCGTCGGTGACCTGCGCCGGACCCCACGTCGGGTTCGCCGCCAGCACCAGGACGGCGGCGCCCGCGGCGTGCGGCGAGGCCATCGACGTGCCCGACGGCCGGACCGCTCATGTGGTGGGCGACCACCCAGTCGAGCCCGGCGGGTAGCAGCGTTGGGTGACGGTTCACAGGCCCCCTCGCGGCGGGCTGTGCGTCAGGCCGGACGGATCAGGCAGCCGTCGGGCAGCGCGAACGGCAGCAGCCGGCGGGGCTCGTCCGAGAGCGCGTCGAGTTGCCCCTGATGGATGCCGCAGACCACGTCGGGATGCCGGCCCGCCGAGGCCAACAGCGGGCAGGTCTGCAACACGATGCCCTCGGGGGTCTCCCGCGGCGCGAAGCCCTGGGCGGCCAGGATGCCCAGCAGGTCGTCGCCGCGGGAGGCGGCCAGCCGACTCCCCCAGCGTCGTCCGATGGCGTGCGCGGCCCCCACCGGATCGTCGGTGCCGGCCAGGTGTTCGGCGATGGCCTCGACCAGCGTGCTGTCGGTCTCGCGGTGCGGGTCCTCCAGCGCGACCTGCCGGCCGGCGATCGTGATGGCGTATTCGCGGGCCGGGCGGCCGCGGCCCGACGTCGGACGCGAGGCCTGGGTGACGAAGCCGTCCTCGACCAGGTGCTCCAGCTGCAGCCGGACGGCGTTCGCGTGGCCGCCGAGGGCCTCGTGCAGCGAGGCGACGGTGCCGCGGCCGTCGGTGTCGAGCAGCGCGCGCAGCACCCGCAGGGCGGCTCCGCGGGGCCGGTCCAGGCGGGCCGGCTGGGGCCCGAACCCGGTCGCTGTGCTCACGCGGCCTAGGGTACTGTATTTTTACAGTAAGACCTGGATAAAAGGAGCATGCGTGGTCACCTGTCGGACGCCGGCCTCGTCTGAGGCCACCGCCCAGGGCGTGGGTCCGGCCCGCCCCGTCGTCGTCGGGCGCGGTGACCAGTGACGACCTCGCCTGCACACGCAGCCCGTACCCGCCCCGCTCCGGCCCGCCTTGACGTCCGGAGCCGAGTGGCGCTGGTGGCCCTCGGTGGCGCCTCGCTGCTCGCGGGGCTCGACGCGGCCCTCGTCCGGCTGGAGCTGTGGGCGCCCGTCTCGGAGACGCGCCTCGGGGACGTGCACGGCCAGGTGATGGTGCTCGGCTTCCTGGGCACCCTGATCTCGCTGGAGCGTGCGCAGGCGCTGGGCAGGGCCTGGGCGTTCCTGGCGCCGGCGCTGCTGGGGGCCGGGGCGCTGGTCCTGGTGAGCCCGGTGCCGCCGCTGTTGGGCGAGTTGCTGCAGGTGGAGGGGGCCGCGCTCTTCGTGGCCACCTACGTCGCGCTGTGGCGTCGGGCGCCGCGGCCGCTGGTCGCCGTCCAGGCCCTCTCGGGGGTGTTGGCGCTCGGCGGCTCGGTGGTGGTGATCTTCGCGGGGCCGCTGGTGGCCCTCCCCTGGCTCGCCGGTTTCGTCATCGTGACCATCGCGGCGGAGCGCGCCGAGCTGGCCGTGCTCACGATGGGCGCGCGGGTGGACCGGGAGCTCCTGGGGCTGGCCGCCGCGCTCACCGTGGCCGTGCTCGCCGCCCTGGCGTTACCGCCGATCGGCGAGCGGCTCGTGGGCCTGGTCGTCGTGGCGATCGCCGCGTGGCTGATCGTGCACGACGTGGCGCGCCACCAGCTGCGGCTCACCGGCCAGCGCCGCTACCTCGCGGTGGCGTTGCTCGCCGGCTACGTCAACCTCCTGATCGCCGGGGCGGTCCTGGCGATCGCCGGGCTCGGGTCCAACCAGGCCGCCTACGACGTGGTGGTGCACGGCGTGTTCCTGGGCTTCGCCGTGTCCATGGTCATGGCGCATGCGCCCGTGATCCTCCCGGCCGTGCTCGGACGGCCGCTCCCCTACCGCCCCGCACTCTGGGTGCCGCTGGTGCTGCTCCACGCCAGCCTGCTCGTCCGCTTCGTGGCCGACCTCCTCGGGGCGCACCAGTGGTGGCAGGTCGGCGGCGTCCTCGGGGTGCTGGCGCTGCTGTCCTTCCTGCTGACGGCCATCGTGCTGGTGGTGCGACGATGAGCCGCCCGAACGCCCGCGGCACCTCGTGGCTGCGCGACCTGCCCCTGCTGGGCTGGCTGGTCGCCGCCCTGATCGTCGCCCTCGTGCATCGCTCGGTGCCGGACGCGAACTGGCTGATGCTGCACCTGGTGCTGCTGGGCGCGCTCAGCCACTCCATCGTTGTGTGGAGCTTCCACTTCTCGCAGACCCTGCTGCGCTCCCCCGCCTCCGACGCCGAGGCCGGCTCGCAGGGCCAGCGCCTGGGCCTGCTGACGGTGGGGGCGGTCGCGGTGGTGATCGGTGTTCCCACGCTCTGGTGGCCGCTGACGCTGGTCGGCGGCCTGGTCGTGGCGTCCGCGATCGGCTGGCATGCGGTGGTGCTGTGGCGGATGATGCGCCGCGCGCTGCCCGCGCGCTTCCGCGTGACGGTGCGCTACTACCTGTGGGCCGGCGCCTCGCTGCCGGTGGGTGCCGGCCTCGGCGTGACCCTCGCCTGGGGGCTGCCCGATCCCTGGCACGGGCGACTGTTGGTGGCGCACGCGCTGGCCAACGTCCTCGGCTGGGTGGGTCTCACCCTCACCGGGACGCTGCTCACCCTGTGGCCGACGATGCTGCGGACCCAGCTCGACCCCACGGCCGAACGCTGGACGAGGCAGGCCCTGCCGGTGCTGGTCGGCTCCGTCCTGGTGGGGGTCGTCGGCGCGCTGACTGGGATCGGCCCGATCGCCGCCCTGGGGGTGCTCGGCTACCTCGCCGGGCTGCTGCTGGGGGGACGCGGCCTCTGGCGTCCGTTCCGCAAGGCGCCGCCCCGCGAGTTCGCGCCGGCCTCCGTCGGCGCGGCCCTGGTGTGGCTGCTGATCGGGCTCGCGTGGGCGGCCTGGCTGCTCGCCACCACGCCCGACTGGCGCGCGGCGGGCGAGGGGTTCGTCTGGCCGGCCGCCGTCCTGGGTGCCGGCTTCGCCGTCCAGCTGCTCACGGGCGCACTCTCGTACCTGCTGCCCTCGGTGCTCGGGGGCGGGCCGAGCGTCGTGCGGGCGGGTCAGGCGTGGTTCAACAGGGCGGGGGCCTTCCGGCTGATCGCCATCAACGGCGGGCTGTTGCTGTGGCTGCTGCCCAGCCCGAGCTGGGTGAAGGTCACCGGCTCCCTGCTGGCCCTGTTCGCCGCGGCCGCCTTCGTGCCGCTGATGGTGATCGGTGTGCGGGCCAGCCTGGCCGCCAAGAAGGAGCTCCTGGCCGCTCGCCAGGACGGCGCCCCCGAGGGCGGCCAGCCCCGGCCCCCCGTCGAGCGCCCCAGCATCTTCACCGCGGGCCAGCTGATCGCCGGCCTCACCGCCCTGGCCACCGCCGTGGTGATCGGGGTCGGGGTGGACCCGGCCGCCGCGGGCGTGACGGGCACCGGTGTCGCGGCCGCCGCGGTGCAGCCGACCGGACGGCTGGTGCGGGTCGAGGTGGCCGCCGTCGGCATGCACTACGTCCCGGCCGAGATTCACGTGAACGCCGGCGACCGGCTGGTGGTGAACCTCGTCAATCAGGACACCACGACCCACGACCTGGTGATCGGCGACGCCCGCACCCCCCGGATCGCGCCCGGGGCCCGCGCGGAGCTGGACGCCGGGATCATCGGCTCGTCGCAGACCGCCTTCTGCTCGGTGGCGGGTCATCGGCAGCTGGGGATGGTCCTCGCCATCATCGTCGACGACGCCCCGGCCGGCCCCGGTGCGGCCTCCTCGGCCGCGACCGCGGGTGCCGAGCACGGCCAGCACGCCCCACCGGCCGGGGGTTCGAACACCCCACCGCCGCCCGCCGACGTCGTCGACCCCGCGCTGCCGCCGCTGACCGCCGAACGGGAGCACCACCTGACGCTGACGGTGACCGAGGTGCCGCTCGAGGTGGCACCCGGCGTGTGGCAGCGCCGCTGGACCTACAACGGCGGACCCGTGGGACCGACGCTGCACGGGCGGGTCGGGGACGTCTTCGTGATCACGCTGGTCAACGACGGGTCGATGGGGCACTCCATCGACTTCCATGCCGGCGCGCTGGCGCCCGACCGGCCGATGCGCACGATCGAGCCGGGCGAGAGCCTCACCTACCGCTTTACCGCCCCCCGGGCCGGGATCTGGATGTACCACTGCTCGACGATGCCGATGAGCGCCCACATCGCGGCCGGCATGACCGGCGCGGTGGTCATCGAACCCGAGGGGCTGCCCGACGTTGACCGCTCCTACGTCCTCGTCCAGTCCGAGGTGTACACCGACGGCGGCCCCGCGGCGGACGCGGCGGCGGCCACCGAGGTGAACGTCGACGCCGCCGGCGCCGCCGCGACCCCCAGCTTCGTGGTGTTCAACGGCGTCGCCAACGGCTACGACACCCGGCCGCTGACGGCCGCGGTCGGCAAACGCGTCCGGTTCTGGCTGCTCGACGCGGGCCCCAACCGCGCGGGCAGCTTCCACATCGTCGGCGCCCAGTTCGACACGGTCTACGGCGAGGGCGGCTACGTGCTCAAGCGCGGACGCGACGCGTTCGGCGACGCCCGCGGCGGCTCGCAGGCGCTCGGCCTGCAGCCCGCCCAGGGGGGTTTCGTCGAGACCGTCTTCCCCGAGGCCGGACGCTACCCGCTCGTCAGCCACGTCATGGCCGACGCGGAGCGCGGCGCCCACGGCTTCGTCCAGGTGACCCCGTGAGGCCGCCACCCGAGTCTTCCGGCGGCCCCGCCGGTGCCCACCACCACCGCTCCCGCGGGAGCACAACCGAAGGAGAACACCCCATGAGTGAGTCCGTCCTGAACATCCAGGAGAAGAAGAGCAGCTGCGGCTGCGGCCACCACGACGAGGCGGCCGACATCGTCCTCGACGTCCGGCCCATCCCCCACGCCATCCGCCACGCCACCGTGTTCGGCGCGTTCGGCGCGATCCCGGTCGGCGGCTCGCTGGTGATCGTGGCGCCGCACAACCCGGTGCCACTGCTCAACCAGCTCGCCGAGCGCTGGCCGATCAGCGTCGACTACCTGGACGACGCGCCCGAGGCCTGGCAGCTGCGGATCAACCGGCTGCCCGAGCCCGCCGCGGTCTGATGACCACACCCACCCCCTTCACGGCCCTGGCGGACCTGGGCGAGCTCGTCCAAGTCCTGCCGGGGTCGACGGTGTCCCGAACGGTGCTGAAGGCCCCCGGCGTCCGGGTGGTCCTGTTCGCCTTCGACACCGGCCAGGAGCTCACCGAGCACACCGCGGCGATGCCGGTCCTGCTGCAGGTCCTGGACGGCCACCTGTCGGTCACCGCCGATGGCCGGACGGAGGCGCTCGTCCCCGGCGGCCTGGTGCATCTGGGCGCCCGGGTGCCGCACGCGGTCCTGGCCCACGAGCCCTCCCGGCTGGTCCTGACGATGCTCGACCCGCGCGTGCCCTGAGGCGCGACCGCACCGCAGACGCAATCAGGGTGGGCCCCGGAATACCGGTGGCCCACCCTGGTGTCGTGCGACGTGGCGTTACTCGCCGACGAAGACCCCGTTGCGCTTCTTGGCCGCGATGTACAGCACGAGGCTGATCGCGCACAGCACGGACACATAGATCGGGAAGATGTGACCCTGCCCGTTGCTCTGCAGCCACACGAAGAGGTAGGACGCGGTGCCGCCGAAGACGGCAACCCCGACCCCGTAGCCGATGCCGGCCGCCGTCCCGCGGCAGAACTGCGGGAACATGGCGTTCGCCACGGCGTTGTAGACGGTCAGGTTCAGGAGCAGCACCAGCGCGCCACCGAGCATCACCCCGGCCAACGACCCGATGTCGCCCTTCTTGAACAGCAGCACGATGAAGATCGTCGGGATCGCCAGGATCCGGCCGAGCACGTACCACTTCGAGAGGGCCCACCTGTCGAGGTAGCGGCTGAGCACGAGCGCCCCGATCGTGAGGACGACAGTGAGCGAGGTGGTCACCGCGAACACGTCGGTCGGGTTCATTCCGTACGCCCCGGTCGCCAGCGAGGGCAGGCCGGCCAGCCAGGTGTAGTTGTAGGCCTGGATGGCCCCGACGATGAAGATCACCGCGACGATGCTCAGCCAGTACTGCCCCACGCCCCGCCACACCTTGATGGTTTCGTCCCGCGTCGACAGCTTGGGGGCGCCGTCGGTCCCGTCATGGACGAGCGTCTCCGGGAGCGTGCGCCGCAGCCACAGAACCATGAGGCCCAGCACCCCACCCAGGATGAACGGGATGCGCCAGCCGTACTCCCCCATCAGCGTCTTGCCGAGGAGGGCGCTGGCGGCGAAGGCGGTGAGCGGGGCCAGAAGGTTGCCGAGGTTGTTGAAGAACGCCATGAAGCCGGCGACGTAGCCCGGCCGGTCGGGGGCGAGCTCGAGGCCGTAGGCGTTGCTCAGCGGCGCCTCGATGCCGGTGGAGAATCCCTGCAGGATTCTGAGCACCACCACGATGACGCCGGCCCAGACCCCCAGGGTCTCGTGGGTCGGGAGGATCCCGATGATCAGGCTGGACAGGGCGGTCACGGCGATCGCGAGGAGCATCACCGGCTTGCGGCCCGCGCGGTCGGCGACGAGGCCGAACACGATCCCCCCGATGGGGCGCGCCACGAACCCCACGGCGAAGACCGCCAGCGAATTCAGCGTTGCCGTCGCCGGGCTGGAGCCCGGGAAGAACGCGTTCCCGATGTAGAGCGACAGCAGGCCGAACATGGCCCAGTCGAACCACTCCAGCGCGTGGCCGGCGCTGAGGGCGAAGAGGTTCCTCGTGGTGTGCTCCGAGGATGGTGTAGCCACCGGGACCGTGGCCGCGGCGTTGGGATTGTCTGTCATGAGAGCTCCTTTGATCCTGCGGCTGTGCAGGACGTCCATGTCGTGGTGAGCGTGACTCTATAGTATAGAATGTGCCACAACAAGAGGTGTAGCCATTCCTCTCTGAGCGTGGAACCGGGACCATCGGACGCTGTGCCTCGGCCTCGACCCGCCGGTCAGCGCCAGGGAAGCGGCCGGGTGAGCACCGAGGAGATGAGTTCCAGGACGCCGTCGAAGTCCATGTCGAACACCACCCGATGCAACGGTCGGGTCTCCCCCTTCACCGGATGCACGCCCGCCAGGTAGCGATCGCCGGACACCGGGTCGGTGAAGGACTGGAGCGGACGGTGCACGAAGCCGGTGAGCAGATCCGGACGCAGCAGGCAGGCCACGGCCAGGCTGTCGTTGATCCCCATCACCCGGCGCCCCTCCGGTTGCGGGTAGGAGCGCGAGTAGAAGCCCGCGTAGTCGGCGCTGATCTTGGTGATGAGCTCTGCCGGGGCGAAACCGGTCTCCCGCGCGATCGCCAGGAAGAACTCCTCGGGAACGAGCGCCTGCCGCGTGACGTAGGGCCCGCACCAGGTGACGTTGCCCTCGTGCCGGGCGACCTCCTCGGCCGCCTCGATGTCGAACGCCACGTTCGGGTCGCGCGAGACGCGGAATCGCCGGTCGGCCCACGGCTCGGTGTCGTGGTACAGCGCGGGCCCGAGCGTTCCGACGATCGTGACGCTGGCGAGTCGATCGAGCAGGCCGGGGTCCGCCCGCAGGCCCATGGCGAGGTTTGTCTGCGGCCCGAGCGCGACGTAGTCGAGCTCGCCCTCGTGGGTTCGCACCAGATCCAGCAGGACCTCCAGCCCGTCCGCGCCCTCCGGCAGCGGGGTGTCGTTCGCGAGCCCCGTGTTTCCGAAGCCGTCCTCGCCATGGATCCCGGCCGAGAGACGGAGCTCCTGATTCAGGGGCTTCGTGGCTCCCCGATACACGGGGACGTCGGGACGGCCGCAGGTGTTCAGAACATAGCGGGCATTGCGCGCCGCCTGGTCCCCCGGGGTGTTGCCGAAGACGCTGATGGCGCCCACGATCTCCACCTCGGGGTCGGCGGCGAGCACCATGAGTGCCAAGGCGTCGTCGACACCGCAGTCGGTGTCCACCAGTACTTTTCTCATTGCTTTCTCCCTTGAAAGGCCGCGCGAACCCGGTTGTCGGGTCAGCGGGGGGCGGTGAGGCCGACTGCGGCGAACGCGTCGCGAGCGGTCGGGGTGGTGAGCAGGGCGATGAACGCCGCCGCGCCGGCGGGAGCCCCTGGACGGGCTCCGATGGCGAAGCGGGCGTACGACTGAAGCTCGTGCGGGATCGGCTCGACGAGCTGCGGCCCGGCGACGGAACGCAGCTCGCTGACCTGCTGGATGGCGACGTCCGCACGTCCGTCCACCACGGCCTCGGCCGTCAGTCCGGACGTGAAGCGCACGGCGTGCTCGTCGACCCGCTCGCGCAGGCCGCGGCCCTCCAGTACCCCGATGAAGTGCAGCCCGCTGGCCCCCGAGAGTGAGTAGGCCACCGATCGGCCGTCGAGGAGGTACGCCAGGAAGGCCTCGGCCGACTCATCGGACGGGCTGGCGGTCTGCGGCAACCGCGCGTACCCGACGGAGGACGCGGCGACCTCGGTGACGGTGTCGGGGTCGAGGATCCCCTGGTCGGCCAGCTCACGAACCGACGCTGTGACCCCCAGGACGAGGTCCGGCCGGGCGCCCCCGGCGATCTGTTCCAGGATCAGGCTGGTCGGCGCGAAGTCCGCCGCGATCGCTTCCCCGTGCGTCTGCTCGAAGGCGGGAAGGAGGGTTTCAACGAGGGGCTGGCGGACGACGAGGCCGCTGGACAGGGTGATCACGAGGGTCCTTTCACGTGGGTGGTCGGGGTGAGGGCCGCCAGTTGCGTCTCGCCCAGGGGGGCGATCCGGTGACCGGCGGTGATGAAGAAGAGTTGCGCGGTGTGTTCCAGTTCCTCGAGGGCATCCAGTGCCGCGTCCAGATCGGGCGCCCCGACGACCGGACCGTGGTTGCGCAGCAGGAAGGCGTGTCCCCGGGCTGCCGCACCCTCGACCGCTGGGGTGGCGGCCGGATCCCCCGGCGCGAAGTACGGCAGGAGCCGCAACGACCCGACCCGCATCCCGAAATAGGCGGTCAGCGGCGGGATGGGGCTGTCCGGGTCGAGGCCGTCGAGACAGGACAGGGCCGCCGAGTACGTGGAGTGGGTGTGAATGACCGCATTGAGATCGGGGCGGGTCCGCAGGACCGCGGCATGCAGGAAGGCCTCCTTCGTCGGGCGGGGGCCCGCGAGGTGCGCGCCGTCGGCCCCGATCACGGACAGGGCATCCGGGTCGACTTGGCCGAGGCTCACGTTGGTGGGGGTGACCAGGATGGTGTCCCGATCGCGCACGGCCACGTTGCCCGTCCGTCCATGGGTGAGCCGTCGATCGAACACGGCGTGGGCGATCCTCGCCAGGTCCTGGCGGGCGTTGGTGGTCATGAGGGGGTTCCTTCTCGGGCTAGGCGGACGAAGAAGTCGGGATCGCCGAAGTTGCCCGACTTGAGGACGAGGTAGACATCGCGCTCGGGGTCCCGGACCCAGGGCGCGCCCAGCGTCGCCTCCGCACCGACGGTGACCAGGTCCGTGCCAAGCGCGGCCATGGCCGATCCCGAGGTCTCCCCGCCTGCGATCAACAGGCGGCGGATTCCCCGCTCGGCGAGGGAGCGGGCCAGGATTCCCGCCGTCTCCTCGTACAGGGCGGCGACCTCGGGGGTCGCACCCTCGCGTTCGTTGGGGGGGCTCGACGAATACAGCAGGGCAGACGTCAGGGCCGGGAGCGCGTCCCACCAGGCCAGGGCGCGGTCGGCGAGTTGCTGGGCGTCCTCGCCGCGACTCGCCACCAACCGATAGGCGGGCTGGCCGTCGGCCTCGAAGCGGGCGATCTGCTCGAGTGTCCGCTGCGAGCAGCTGCCCGCGATGATGGCGGTCCGTCCAGGAGGAGCCGGGTCGAACGTGGCGCCGCCGGTCTCGTGCCGCCGCCCCATGGCCCCGACGAGCCCCGCGGAGCCGGCGGCCAGGACCTGGTCCTCGATGGCCTCGGCGATGACGGCCAGATCCTCCTCGCCCGTCGCGTCGAGGATGAGGTGCCCGTCCCCGTCGCGGGTGGCCCGCTCCACTAGCTCACGGACTCCCGCGGCCCCCGAGCGGACCACCCGGAGGGGGATCAGGGACACGGGTCGCGTCACTTGGGGCTGAAGCAGCCGTCGAAGCGAGGAGTCGCGCATGGGCGTCACCGGATGGTCCCGCATGTGTGTCTCGTGCAGCGGGGTGTCGCCCACGAACAGATGGCCGGCGTAGACGGTCCGGCCGTGCAGGGGTGCCGCAGGCGTCGTGACAACCGTGCTGACCCCCAGCGCGGCGGCGAGCGCCTCCGTGACCGGGCCGATGTTGCCCTGATCCGTGGAGTCGAAGGTGGAGCAGTACTTCAGGTAGAAGTGCGAGGCCCCAAGTCGGCGCAGGGTGGCGAGGGCAGCCAGGCTCTCCCGGACCGCCGCCGCCGGAGCGATGGATCGGGTCTTCAGCCCGATCACGATCGCGTCCGCCGAAGGGGGCTCCACCTCGAGGTCGGCGCGGAGCGCGAGCGACGTGCGAAGCCCCGCGCGGCTGAGCGCGGCCGCGACGTCGGTCGCCCCGGTCACGTCGTCCGCGATGACGCCGATCATCGCGCGTCCTGGTCGATCGTGGCGGCGAGCCGCCGGGCTGCCGCGTTCGGCCCGTCGAGGACGGGGACGCCGAAGCGTTCCTCCAGCGGGTGGGCCGCCGCGGACAGCGAGTACTGCGCCAGCACGATGAGGTCGAACGGCTCCTCGACGGCGGTGACGGCACTGGTGAGGGCGGCGACCAGCGCCTCCTCGGTGGCGACGCCCTTGGCGGCAGGGACCGCGAGGGCCTGAATGGTGGTCTGGCCCCCTCGCGACTCCAGAACCTCGGCGAGCCGGGCGGCGCTGTCGCGGGCCGCCGACTCCAACGAGGCCACGAGCAGCAGTCGGGCCGGACGGCGCGTGGCAACCTCCTCGAACAACGGACCGTCGGCGGAGAGCACCGGCGCACCGTCCGCCCCGGGGTCCCGGACGTCCGCGCGGGTGCCGAAGAGCGAGCAGGTCAGCAGGACTCCGTCGGCGCCGCCTCCGAGGGCCAACTCGATGAGGTGATCCATGCGTCCGGCGAGCGTCGGGGTGACGCCACCCGCTCCCTCGGCATCGGCCAACAGCCGGTCATCCAGCAGGTTCCACAGGGTCACCTCGGGGAAGGATCCCGCGATCGCCGCCGTGGCGGGCGCGATGGCCAACGGGGTGGCGCTGATGAGGGCAATCCGAACCGGGGTCATCGGGACATCCTTTCGATCCACCCGAGGCCGTCCTGGGTGGTGCTGACCGGCCGGTACTCGCAGCCGACCCAGCCGTCGTAGCCGGCGTCGGCGATGGCCGCGAAGACGGCCGGGTAAGCGATCTCGCCGCTGCCGGGTTCGCCGCGACCCGGGTTGTCGGCCACCTGGATGTGGGCGACTCGAGGTCGAAGCCGTCGAAGTCGGGTGATCAGGTCTCCCCCGTCGATCTGCGCGTGGTAGACGTCGAACAGGATCCCGACCGTGTCGGGGTCGGTGGCCTCCGTCACCGCGGCTGCGCTCTCCATGGTCGCCAGGCCGTAGGTGGGCTGGTCACGCTTGTTGATGGGCTCCAGCGCCAGGCGAACGCCCGCCGTGCGCGCCCGCTCCGCCGCCCAGCCGATGTTCGCGACGTAGGTGGCGAACGCCGCCTCCTCCCCCACTCCCGCCGGACGGAGCCCCGCCATGGCGTGAATGGTCGGAGCCCCGAGCGCGCTCGCGTAGTCCAGGGCGGTCAGCAGACCGCGACGAAACTCCTCGCGGGCCTCGGGAGCGAAGCCGGCCCCCATCGACGTGGGTGATCCCGCGGGGCCCGCCGGGGTGTTGATGAGCACCGTGCGAACCCCAGCCTCGTCGGCCAGCTCGCGCACCCGGGTGGCGGGCAGCCCGTAGGGGGAGGCGATCTCGACGGCCTCGAAGCCCGCGGCGGCGGCGGCCTCGAAGCGACGCTCGAACGGCACCTCCGTGAACAGCCACTTCAGGTTCGCCGCCAGCCGCACCGCCCCGTGTGGCGTCGTGACCCTCACGCCGACACCGCCCGGTACTCGGGATTGACGACAAACTCGGGGGCTTCCCCACCCAGGGTGGCGAGGACGTTGGCGGCCGCCATCCGCCCCGACTCGCTGCGGGCTTCGGCGGTGGCGCCGGCCACATGGGTTGTGCACAGGATCCCGGGCGTCCGGAGCAGCGGGCTGTCCTTGGGAAGCGGCTCGTCAGCGAAGACATCGAGCCCCGCCCCAGCGATGACTCCCTCGCGAACCGCTGCCACGAGGGCGGCCTCGTCGATGATCCCGCCGCGCGCCGTGTTGATCAGCAGGGCACCGGGCTTCATCAGGGCCAGGCGCGCCGCATCGATCAGGTTGCGGGTGCTGTCGTCCAGGAAGAGGTGGAGCGTGACCACGTCGGCCTCAGCGAGCACGGCATCCAGCTCGGCCCGGCGGACACCGTGGGCGGCGGCAAATGCCTCGTCGAAATACGGATCGAACGCAACAACGTCCATCCCGAAGCCCTTCGCGATCGTCACGACCGCCCGCCCGATCGAGCCGAGCCCCAGGACGCCGAGGGTGGCGCCGCGCAGCTCGCGGCCGGTCAGCTGCTGCCAGGTGCCGCTCGACAGCTGGTCGATGTTCTCGGGGATCCGCCGGGCCAGGGCCAGTGCCAGGGCGAAGACATGCTCCGCCACGGCCTGCCGGTTGGCGCCGGCCGTGACGCACACCGGGACGCCGCGCGACGTGGCCAGCGCAACGTCAACGCTGTCGTAGCCGACCCCGGTCCGCACGATGATCTCGAGCCCCGGGGCGTTCTCCAGCTCGGCCCGCCCCAGACGCTGGGTGCCCGCGATGATCGCCCGGGTGTCCGCCAGCGCCGCACGCCGCTCGCCCTCCGACAGCGATGCCAGGTCGGGCTCGTGTCGGGTGCGGAGGCCGGCGGCCCTGAGGGCCAGGTCGACCTCGTCGCCCGGGCTCAGGAACGCGGTGGTGATCAGGACATCGCAGGTGTTGCTGGTGGAAGTCACCAGATTCCTCCCTCGTAGTTGGCTGCGGTGAAGGCGCCGCCGTGATGCGTCGGTGCCGGTGAATCGGGGTTGACGGCGGCGGCGTGGTCGGCCGCATCGTCGGTGGGGGAATAGCCGATGGCGCGCCAGCCGGCCCGGCCGTCCCACCAGCGTTCGCTGTTCGCGGAGCAGCCGTACACGACCTGACAGCCGACGGGGCCGGCCTCGATGGCGCACCGCACCAGCTCGACGCCGTCGGCCCAGCTCAGCCAGAGCGCCAACTGGCGGCGGTCCTCGGGCTCGGGGCGGAAGGTCCCGATGCGCAGCAGCACGGACTCGACGCCCCACTTGTCGTAGTACAGGCTGGCGAGCGCCTCGCCGAACGCCTTCGACACCCCGTAATAGGTGTCCGGACGGAGGGGGGCGTTCTCGTCGAGGATCTCGGTGGCAGGGTGGAAGCCCACGATGTGGTTCGAGCTCGCGTAGACCACCCGGCGGACGCCGGCCCGGCGGGCCGCCTCATAGACGTGATAGGTGCCCGCGATGTTCGCCTCCAGCACGTCCTCGAAGGGGGCCTCGTCGGCCACGCCCCCCAGGTGAACGATCACGTCGATGCCGGCGGCGGCCGCGGTGAGGGCCTCCAGGTCGGCCAGGTCGCCGACGACCACCTCCTCCCCGGGGTGCAGCGGCGTCTCGGGCAGGGAGCGGGCGAACAGGACGACCCGCGAATAGCGCCCGGCGAGGCCCTGCCGGATCACGCTCCCCATCCGGCCCGTGCCACCGGTGTACAGAATCGAGGTCATGGGGGCTTCCCTCCTGGCGTCGTTGCTCATCGGATGCTCCGGTCCTGTTCGCCCGAGGTGGCGTCGGCGAAGAAGCCGACGCTCGCGCCCTGGGCTCGCAGTCGGGCGGGCACCCCGTCGCGGAGGGCCAGCGCGACGTCGTGGCCGGGGACCAGGACGCCGGAGGTGTCGGCCAGGAGTCCCCGGAGTTGGTCGATGGTCTGGACGCTGGCAGCCTCGTCCATCGTCGAATCGACGCGGGAGGTCGCCAACTCATAGACGTTCTTCACGGCGTCCCCCGCGAACACGAGCCGCTCGGCCGTCCGTTCGGCGAAGAAGGCGAGGTGGTGCGGCGTGTGGCCGGGGCTGGCCACCGCATGGATTCCGGGCAGAACCTCCTGCCCCGGCGTCATCCGTTCGACGCCGCTCGTGCGTCGCAGCAGCTCGTGGATGTGAAGATCGGGCATGAACTTGGTTCCCGCGGGCTGCTGGGCGGCCCAGGCGAGCTCCGCCTCCCCCACCCAGGTGGTGGCCTTCGGGAACATCGTGAAGTTCGACACGTGGTCCCAGTGCAGATGCGTGATGAGGACGTCCGTGACATCGGCGGCCGTGAGGTTCAGCCGGGCCAACCCCTCGTGGATCAGCGGGATGTAGGCCGGCGGACCGGCGTCGATCAGGATCCGCCGGTCGCCCTGCCGCAACAGCCACAGGCTGCTCCAACCGAAGGCGCCGTGCGAGGAGGACTTCCCCGGGAATCCGTCGACGATCGCTTCCGCGCGATAGAGGCCCGTCGCGGAGTCGTCAGGCGGCCGGGCCGGCTCGTCGCGCGGCTCTGCAGGGGGGCTCTCCGTTGAAGGCATACTCTATACTATAGCGAGAGCCACCCAAGTTCAACCCCCCTGAGCTAGTCGCCCAGGAGGCGCGCCGCCGCACCGAGGACGTGGGCTCGCATCGCCGCCGCGGCGCCCTCGGCGTCGCGGGCGGCCAGGGCGTCGTAGATCGCCCGATGCTCGGGTGCCGCCGTGCTGGCCCCCGTCCGTCCGGCCTTGGAGAACAGCCGGAACCGCTGGATCTGCCCCCCCAGCGCCCCGTAGGTCAGCGCCAGGAACTTGTTGCCCGATTGGGCCGCGATCAGCGAGTGGAACTCGTTGTCGGAACGCCAATAGTGATCGAATCCGCCGGTTTCGACGTCGGCGGAGGGGACGGCGGCCTCGAACTCCTCCAGCGACCCACGAAGCGCCTCGAGGAAGTCGTCATCCACCAGGGGTGCCGCCAGGGCCGTCAACTGGGGCTCGAGCAGGAGGCGCGCCTCCGTCAGCTGGCCGACCTCCTCCCGGGTCATCGCCGGGGCCACGCGATAGCCTCGCAGCGCCTCTCGCTCCACCAGGCCGGTGTGTTCGAGGCGCGCGAGCGCCTCCCGCAACGGCGTTTGGCTGACATCCAGTTCTCGGGAGAGGGCGATGATGTTCAGGGCCTGCCCGGCGGCCCGCTCCCCCGACATGAACTGGCGAAGCAGGACGTCGTACATGCGATCCGCTACCGGCTTCTTCTCCGAAATCCGTGCAACCACGTGTCGTCCTCGTCCCGTCGCGATCCCCATGACCCGATTTGACGCGGGCGCGCGGGGGTCATGCCGATGTCGTGGCCACTCTACTGGTCCCTCGTCGTCGAGCCGGTCTTGGCTTCGGTGAGCCGCGGGAGGGGTGCCCTGAAAGGTCCTGGCTCGGCTGAGCGTGGCACCCTAGCGTCGGCGGGACGAGCCTCTGAAGAAGGACCACGATGGAAACAACACCCGAGCAGGACCTCCTGGCGCTGTCCGCGAGCAAGTGGCGGTGGCTGTCCGAGTGCGACCTGGCGGCGCTTACGACTCTGTTCCACCCGCAGGCGGTCTTCGTCCACATGGGCGGGGCCTGGGGCACCGAGCGGGAGCTCGACATCATCGCCAGCGGGCGGATCCACTACAAACATGCCGACGTCCACGAGGCATCGGTGAACGCCATCGGCCCGACGGCGATCCTACTCAACGAGGTCACCTTGCTGGCCGTCGTCGGCGGCAACGAGGTCACCAACCGCTTCCTGGTCACCGAGGCGTACGTGCGGGACGGCGACGCCTGGCGGCTGACGTGCCTCGCGTTCACCAAGCTGCTGGTGCCCGACCCTCCCGCCTGACGGAGGCCCGCCGGGCGGCGCCGCCCCTATGACGCGGCCCGCGACACCCGGACCTTGAGGTGCTTGGCCAGCGGCTGGTCGCTTTGGGTGCTGTAGTCCGCGGCGCCGATCAGTACGTTCATCTCCGGCATGTACCCGGCGGCGCTCCCCTTCGGCAGGTCGTAGGTCACGGCCCGGTAGGCGCGCAGCGAGCGCTCGGACCCGTCCTTGGAGGTGGCGACGATGTCGACCGGGTCGCCCTCGGTGATGCCCCGCTCGCGCATGTCGGCGGCGTGCATGAAGATCAGCTCCCGCAGGTTCCGCACGCCGCGGTAGCGGTCGTTGTTGGAGTAGATGGTGGTGTTCCACTGGTCGTGGGAGCGCATGGTCTGCAGGATCAGCACGTCCGGATCGGACGGGATCACGTCGGGCAGCAGGGCGTGCGAGAACTCCGCCTTGCCGCTGGGGGTCCGGAAGTCGAGCTGGCGGGCGGGCTGCGGGATCCGGAACCCGTACGGCCGCCGGACGAGCTCGTTGAACCCCTCGAACCCCGGCAGCACCCGCGCCATCACGTCGCGAATGCGGTCGTAGTCGGCCACGTAGTCCTCCCACGGCGTCGCGCTGTCGGGCAGCGTGGCGCGGGCGATCCCGGCGATGATCGCCGGCTCGGAGAGCAGCGCGGGCGAGGCCGGGCGCCGCTTGCCGAACGACAGCTGCACCGAGCTCATGGCGTCCTCCGTGGAGATGCCCTGGGGGCCGGCGGCCTGCTCGTCCTTCTCGGTGCGTCCCAGGCACGGCAGGATCAGCGCCTTGGTCCCGTGGACGAGGTGGCTGCGGTTCAGCTTCGTGCTCACGTGGACGGTGAGGTTGCACCGCTCCAGCCCGGCCGCGGTGAAGCGGGTATCAGGGGCCGCCAGAACGAAGTTGCCGCCCATCCCGACGAACACCCTGACATCGCCGCTGTGCATCGCGGACACGGTGTGGACCGTGTCGAGCCCCCGCTGCCGCGGCGAGGTGATGCCGCACTCGCTGTCGAGCCGGTCGAGGAAGTCGCCCGACGGGTTGTGGTCGACCCCGCACGTCCGGTTGCCCTGCACATTGCTGTGACCGCGCACCGGGGACGGACCAGCGCCGGGGCGGCCGATGTTGCCGCGCAGCAGCAGGACGTTGACGATCTCGCGGACCGTGTCGACGCCGTGCTCGTGCTGGGTGAGGCCGAGGCACCAGCTCATGATCGTCTTGCCGGAGGCCAGGTAGACGGCCGCGGCCGCCCGGATCTGCGACTCGCTGAGCCCGGCCTGCTCGGTCAGGAGCGGCCACTCGGTGGCCTCCACGAGGCGCTGGTACTCCTCGACGCCGCTGGTGTGGGCGGCCAGGAAGGCGCGATCGACGGCGCTCGGGTTGCCGCGCTCGGCCTCGAATACGGCCTTGGCCATGCCGCGCACCAGCGCCAGGTCTCCCCCGGGCCGCACCTGCAGGTTCATCGTGCCCGTCGGGGTCGGCTTGTTCAGCGCCATGTCGACGAACTCGTGCGGCACGATCGTCCGGGTGGACGCGGCCTCGATCAGCGGGTTGATGTGCACCACCTGGGCGCCGCGGCGGGTGAGGTCGGCGAGGGTGGTGATCATCCGGGGCGCGTTGGAGGCGGCGTTGACGCCGAACAGGAACAGCGCGTCGCAGGCGGCCCAGTCGTCCAGGGAGACGGTGCCCTTGCCGGTGGCCAGCGACGCCCTCAGGCCGCGTCCGGACGCCTCGTGGCACATGTTGGAGCAGTCGGGCAGGTTGTTGGTGCCGAACTCGCGGGCCATCAGCTGATACAGGAACGTCGCCTCGTTGCTGAGCCGGCCGGAGGTGTAGAAGGCCGCCTGGTTCGGCGACTCCAGCGCCCGCAGCTCGGCGCCGATCAGCGCGAATGCGTCGTCCCAGGTGATCGGGACGTAGCGGTCGGTGGCCGGGTCGTAGGTCATCGGCTCGGTGAGGCGACCGTGATCCTCCAGGGCGAAGTCGGTCCAGGTGGCCAGCTCCGACACGGTGTGCGCGGCGAAGAAGGCGGCGTCGACGCGCTTGCGGGTCATCTCCCAGGTGGCGTGCTTGATGCCGTTCTCGCAGATGTCGAGGTGGACGCCCGCGTCGTCCGGCCAGGCGCAGCCCGGGCAGTCGAAGCCCTTCACCGGGTGGTTCATGGTGACCAGCAGCTTGGTGCCGGCCACCACCTCACGCTGCCGGACGAGCACCTCCCCCACCGAGCGGGTGGCCCCCCAGCCGGCGGCCGGGTGGTGATAGGCCCTGCGGGACCACGGCTTGTCGGTCGCCGGGCCGTAGCCGCCCTGGCGTGGCCCCGCGGGCAGCAATCCGAGGGGCCGGTCGCCGTCGGGGGTGGCGCGCTGGTCGTCGTCCACGCTCGACCCTCTCTCCTGGTGATGCTCGCGATCTGATCGGTCGAAGCGGTCAGCGTACGCGGGCCACCTCGTCCGCGGCTACGGCGTGTGGGGCGCGCGAGACGACCCGGTCGCGCCCCTCACCCGGGAACGGACGCGCCGCTCTGGATCCGGTCGGCCCGGCTGTACACGTTCATCGAGTTCCCCCGAAGGAATCCCACGAGCGTCAGCCCGGACGATTCCGCGAGCTCGATGGCCAGGGACGAGGGTGCCGACACCGCCGCCAGGATGGGGATGCCGGCCATCGCGGCCTTCTGCACCAGTTCGAAGCTGGCGCGGCCCGACACCTGGAGCACGGTGCCCCCCAGGGGCAGGCGGCGGTTCAGCGTCGCCCACCCGATGACCTTGTCGACGGCGTTGTGGCGCCCGACGTCCTCGCGCAGCACGAGCAGCTCGTCGGTCGCTGCGTCGAAGAGCGCGGCGGCGTGCAGCCCCCCGGTCTTCTCGAACACCAACTGGCGCTTCCGCAGCCGTTCGGGGTAGGTGATCAGGCGTTCGGCATCGAGCTGGGTCCGGTCGGGCCGGACGTCGAAACGGGAGACGGTCTCGATGGCGTCGATGCTCGCCTTCCCGCACACGCCGCACGAGCTGGTCACGTAGAACGACCGGGCGACGTCGGCCACGTGCGGCGCGACGCCGGCGGCCAGCGACACGTCCAGGACGTTGTAGGTGTTCGCCTCTCCCCCGGTTCCCGGCCCGCCGCAGTGGATCGCCGAGCGGAAGTCGTCGGCGCCGGCGATGATCCCCTCCGAGATCAGGAACCCGGCGGCCAGCTCCACGTCGTGGCCCGGCGTCCGCATCGTCACGGTGAGGGGGGCGCCCCCGATGCGGATCTCGAGCGGCTCCTCGACGGCCAGGACGTCCTCGCTCTGCCACGCGCGCTCCCCCACCGTGATCTTGGTGATCCGCCGTTTCGCCGTGATTCGACCCATGGGCCCCGAGAGTACGCCGCCTCCCTCCCCCCGCAACCCTTTCGGAACCCGCCCGGGCTTCCTACGGTGGACCACATGACAGGAACGCCAATCGTCCACGTCAAGCGGATCTACGACCCGCCCGAGCCCAGCGACGGGACCCGCGTGCTGGTCGACCGGCTGTGGCCGCGCGGCGTCAGCAAGGAGCGCGCCCAGCTGGCCGACTGGTGCAAGGACGTCGCCCCCTCCACCGAACTGCGCCAGTGGTACGGCCACGACCCGGCCAAGTTCGACGAGTTCGCCGCCCGCTACCGCGACGAGCTGAGCCAGGGCGTCCAGGCGGCCTCCTTCGCCAAGCTGAAGTCGCTGGCGAGCGAAGGGACCTTGATACTACTGACCGCCTCCAAGCGCGCCGACATCAGCGAGGCCAAGGTATTGGCGGAATTGATTCACGAGGCACCCCATGCCCCCACGCGGCAGTCGGCCGAGGACCGAAACCGGAGCTACGCGAGGGGCTGTGCGCGCTCTGTCTGACCGCTCGCCAAATATGATGCGGACACGCCAATGAACAAGTTAAGTCCTGTGATCAGAAGGACGAGCAGGCGGTCATCGCCGGCAATACTAGGAGCGTATACGCCCAGGAGTTGGTCAGTGATCCATGGGCGATAGGCCAGGAGAATCGCGTAGCCTGAACCATAAACGAAGACCAAGAAGGCAGTTATCCATCTCCCTGACATCATGGCCCCAAGCACCACCATCGTCATGGGCAATTGTACAAATGGGCTTGTCTGAAAGCCACCAGTACTTAGGATCAGTGTGCCAGCAGCAACGAAGCCAGCCGTGATGCAAAGCCAGAGAGTGACCCAACGTAGAACCTCGACCACTTTTCGGAGACGCTTCTCCTTGGCCAGCTTCTCCACGAGTGGAACCAAAGGCCTGGCGCGCACAAGCCCCTTGGCGAACGCGCTTGCGATTGCGCGGGCTCCCGCCTCCGTTGCGAAGAGAGCAAACAATGCAAAGATAAGAACGAATACTTCGCGAAAAAGGAAGGCCAAGAGCATTGAATTGCGTTCATCGTTGTCGGCGTAGAAGGACCGAACGACGATGACAGCTGCGATCGTGAAACCCACGTGAGATGAGAGTATTAGAATGGCCCGATTGGCGATCCCCCACCCGGTGCCGGTGCCTGATTCCGAAGCCGGCTCTGCGGTCACACCAGCCAACCTTGCAGAAGAAGAATCAGCAGCACAGGTACGAAGGTCTTCTTGGAAATCTGGATAGACCTCTCAATTGAATCTGTGTCGTGACTCTTCCGCGCGTACAGGAGGTATCCAAGTAGCGGCACCGTGGGTAAGCCAAGTAGTGCAACAGATCTACTCGGGTCGGCGTTCGCCAACGCGAATGCAAACATCAGCGACAGATGAGCTAGCGACAGCCCAACGAGCAGCATCCACATTCCCTTCGGGCGAAGGGTTGTTGCGGCCGTCTTGATGAATAGCTGATCATGCCAGCGGTCGCTGGCGGTCTTCGCCAGCTCGAAATTCAAATAGCCAAGGAAGATGCCACTCAAGATCGGGATCTCCTGATGAACCTGGCCGCCCGCCATAAATACGCCGTACGCGAAGGCGCAAGCGACCTGGAAGGCAACCGAAATGTTTCCCAGAAATGGAATCGTCTTCAACCAAAGCGAGTAGGAAATAGCTTCGGCTAGCATTCCCAAAGCGACGAGCGTGAGTAGCGGATCGTTGATTGAAATTGCCGCGACCACGACGCTAAGTGAAGTCAAGGCCAACGCTCTCCTGGCTGCGACGAGTGAAACTTGCGCGCTTGGGATGGGTCGCCATGGCTTGCCCACGGCGTCTATTTCACGGTCGCATATATCATTCACGACATTGCCAACTACTACCGTAGAGGCGACGATGAATCCACCAAGAAGCAACCGACGCATTTCCACATTCAAGCCCGGGGATATCTGCATCCCGACGAGATACAACATCGCACCGAAAGCCGCATTCTCCATGCGGGTGAGCCGCAACCAAGCATAGATCCAATGGCGTCTCGAGGGATCCACGAGGTTCGGCGTGACCGCCCTGTTCAGGGCGCGCACCAACGTTGGCGGAGCAGCAACTTTCACAGGGGCAGCCTACTGCACTCGGTCCGGAGCGACCCGGAAGCGAGATGCGACCGCGCGATCCGCAACGGCGGCGCCCCAAGCGGGTCAGGTCTTCGATCGTTTGTGAGCCCGCGAGGGGCTCGCCGAACGTGGTGTGGACGGGCTGCGAGCGCCCCGCATCAATGCTCGCCGAGGGTGCGCGACAAGGGGCCGACGATCCGGCCAACCTTGGGTCGCGGGCAGGGCCGACAACTGCGCCGACCACGGCGCAGTACAGGGCGTCCAACCTGAGGCGCCAAACGCCGAGTGCTCGTGCGCCGGCCCCGGCATGAATGGGGCCGTGGTCATGCGCGCCGGAACTCGAACTCCAGCGCAACCTCAGGATCAATGCTGTGGACCAGGCTGGTGTAGAAGGACCTGGCCTGAGACTCCAGCAGTTCCGTGTTGCTGGCGACGTGCTTCGCCTTGGCCTCGTCGCCCAGGACGTGGTTCGCGATCTCCATCTGGTCGATCTTGGGCGTGACCGCGCTGAGGATGCCGTTGTTCTCGACAAGCAGCTGGAGCTTCGGGTTCTCCAGGCCGATGAAGACGAACCCGGGGATGGAGATCCGGAACCGCTTCGGGCCGAGCTGCTCGATCTTCACCTGGGAGCCCTCGATCCCGAGCTTGGCGGTGAACGAGTACTGCACGAACGCCGCCCGCTCACTCCCGGGGATCTGGACGCCGAAGATGCTCGTCCGCTCCTTCTTCTGCTCCACCCCCTGAACCCCGAGGCCCAGCAGCACGACCTGCTCGTCCAGGGTCACGGAGCTGACCACCTGGGTGTTGATGACCTCGGTGTTCCTCGTGAACATCGACGCGTTGAGCACCGCGTACGAGGCCATCGCTCCACCGCCGACGAACACCAGAGCCAGGAGCAGCACCGCCCAGAGGGATACCTTGATTCTCAGTAGCGCAAACATGCGTGGCCAATCTCCTCTGAGTGGGACCTAACGCCGGCTCCCCCGCCGCCTGCCGACACTGTAGGGCACCGGACGAGGCGCGCCCACCCCTGCAGCAGCGCGTCGAGGGCGTGCTGTGGCTCAACCGGTGACGACGTCGACAAGGCCCCCGAGGCCGGCGAAGTCCGCGGCGTTCCGGGTATAGAGGCGGGCCCCGTGCGCGTGGGCGGTCGCGGCGATGAGCAGGTCCATCGTGCGGCGCCGCGGCTGGCGACCGGCTTCGACGGCGGCGGCGGCCAGCCGGCCGTAGCTGATCGCCACGGCCTCATCGACCGGGAGGGCGTCGAAGTGCTTCTGCAGGACGCTGAGCCGGCGCAGCCGTTCGGCACGCACTTCCGGCGCTCTCGCGACCAGGACCCCGAACTGCAACTCCGCCAGAGTGATGGCGCTGATGGCAAGCAGACCCGGGATGGGCGCGATGTCCCCGGCGATGATCACGCTGGTGTCCAACAGCGCACGTTCCGGTACTGCGGGGTGGCTCATGCGTCGCCCCACCGATCGGCCAGCTCGTCGTCGACCAACTCGCGATCCTCGGCCCAGTCAGGGTCGCTGGGCCCGCGGAACAACTCCGCGGCCTCGTCCCATCGTCGCCACCGGACGGAGGACGGAGGGACGAGCCGGGCACTGGGCCGCCCGGAGACCGTGATGGTGATCTCCTCGCCTCCTTGCGCGCGACGCACCAAGTCCGAAGCGTCCTGACGCAGCTCCCTCAACCCAACCTGCTCCATAGAGCCACGGTAGCACTTGTGCTACTGGCTGAGTGGCGCGAATGCTCCCGCTGCTGATTCGGATCGCCCGCCAGGGCAACAGGGATTCCTGATCGTTGGAGAAGGGCCGGACGCGCGTCACGTCATCGTTTCGCTCGCCGAGTGCACCCACACGCGCGTCGTTTGGCGGTCTGGCCCAGTCGCGTGGAAGGTCGTACGGTCAGGGTCATGAAGTCGACCGCCGAGATCCAGGGAGACACGTCCCTGCCCGCGGGGTTCCGCCACCCTCACGCCTCCGATGAGGCCCGCGCTATTGCCGAGGCGGGGATGATCTTGAGGGTTCAGGTCGGTTCAGGGGTTCACGGCACGTCGATCAGCGGCCAGGACGACCGCGACGAGATGGGGATCTGTCTGGAGCCGGCTCGTTTCGTCACCGGGTTGGCGCGTGTCCCCCGCGGGATCGACGGCGGAGATGCAGAGATCGAGTTCGAGCAGTTCCAGCGGCACACGGTGTGGGACAGGCCCGGAGGGCTCGCGAACCGCTCCGGTGCTGGAGACCTCGACGTGGTCATCTACTCGGCCCGCAAGTGGTGCCGACTGGCTCTGGCAGGCAACCCCACGGTGCTGCTCGCACTGTTCGTGCCCGACGAAGAAGTGGTGTTCCGGAACCAGTTCGGGGCTGAGTTGGTCGACAACGCACATCGCTTCGTTTCGAAGCTGGCCGCCGACCGGTTTCTCGGCTACATGCAGGCCCAGCGCGCAGCAATGACCGGCGACGTGAAGGCCCACACCAACCGACCGGAGCTGGTCGCCGTCCATGGCTACGACACGAAGTTCGCCATGCACGCGTTACGCCTGGGCGTGCAGGGCACCGAACTCCTGACCACCGGCCGGATCACCCTTCCGGTGCCCGAGCCGGACGGCCCCTATCTGCGTAGGGTTCGGCGAGGAGAAATAGCGTTGGCAGAAGTGATTGCCCAGGTCGACGAGGCACAGGCGCGACTCCAGGCCCTTCGCGACTCCTCGGAGCTGCCGGCGGAACCGGACCGGGTGTGGGTCGACGAGTGGCTGCACCGATCGCACCTGGCCTACTGGAACGGCTGAGAGCGCCTGCCGAGCCGCAGCATTCGGCCCGAGGACGGGCCGTCCACAACGTGCGTTGTTACAGGCACACTTCCTCGATGGCGGACACGGCGTTGCGGACGCCGTCCTCCGTGGCCAACTGTTGGGCGAGGGTGGCGGCCCGCTCGCGGACGGGGGCGCCTTGGATGTCGGCGAGGGCGGTGCGAACGGCTGAGGCACTGGGGCGGCGTGGGTCCAGCGGCTGCGGCGCGACGCCCAGGCTCTGGAGTCGGCCGGCCCAGAAGGGCTGGTCAAGGGTGAAGGGGACGGGGATGGAGGGAGTCCCGGACGCCAGGGCGGCGTGGGTGGTGCCGGCGCCGCAGTGATGCAAGAGCGCGGCGCACCGCGGAAACAGCCACTCGTGTGGCACATACCCGGCGTTGAAGACGTCGTCCGAGGTCGGCCAGCCGACTGTCGATCCGCGGGCGAGGATGACGCGCCGACCCGCCAGACCCGCACGCAGGGCCGCCGTGAGCGCCGGAGTTCCGGAGAAGGTCGGCATGGAACCGAAGCCGACGTAGACGGGCGGGTCGCCCGCGTCGAGGAACTGGGCGAGCGCCGCATCGGGGCGCCACTCCGCCGAGACGGGCAACCGCCAGGGGCCCGTCACCGAGACCGACGACGGCCAGTCCGCAGGGGCGGGCACGAGGGTGCGTGACCACGCGCCGAGCCTCCTCACGCCGCGTGCCGGGTTCCCGATCCGCCGCCAACCCAAAGACCGGCGCGCGCGATTCACCGACGGAGCGATCGTGGCCCACCCGGCGGCGTCCACCATGTGGCCGAGCGCAGCGTTGACGGCGCCGGGTAGCCGCGGGGCCCCGAGCCCCGAGGGCGCGAACTCGCGGGTCGGGGCGAGCGGCTGCAGCTCCGCGAGGACGGGGCGGGCCCCGATGTCGGCCGCCACGGCGAGCGCGTGGTAGCCAGCCACCGGCATCCCGACCACCACATCGGATCCGGCCGCGGCCGCCGCGATGGTCTCCAGCCAACGCCGATCCTCCCGTCGGTAGTTCCGCAAGGATCCGAGGGTCAGCCGGCCCGCCTCGACAGCCTGCGCGATCGGCGCCCCGGGCGCCATCAACTCGGCGATGTCCCCGGCCAGGGCGTGAAACTCCAGCCCGTGTTCGGCTGCCGCGACGCCCGCGCGCTGCTCCGCCACGATCACCGGCCGGTGGCCCGCGTCCCGTAGCCCGAGCGCAAGCGCGACCAGCGGCAGGTCGTCGCCCAGACTGCCGTAGCTGACCAGCGTCACCTTCACCGCGCGCCCTCCTCCTCGAACGGGGCGCATTGGGCCACGACGACCGCTCGCATCAGCCGACGAGCCTCGTCCGGCGGGATCGACGTGGCCGCCAGCCCGAAACAGACCGACGAGAACGACAGCCAGAGGGTCCAGGACGCCAGCCTCGCCGGCGACTCCAAGGCGGGCAGCTCGTCGGAGGGGAACAGGTCACGTATCGCGTCCACAACGCCGGACAGGCGGGCCTGATTCTCGGCATGGTCGCGGACGCGCAGGTACGCCACGAAGTAGTCCCGCAACCCATCGGGCATCGCGATGGACGCCTCCACCAGGCCCTCGAAGTAGCTCCACACCCGTTCGGTCACGGATCCGGTCGCCGCTCGGGCGCCGGCCAGCTCGCCCAGCGAGGCGGCCGTCGCTGTCTCCTCCCACACCCGCAGGAACAGCGCATCCTTCGACCCCACGCCCGCCACCGTGCCTACCGACACGCCGGCCGCCGCGGCGATCTGCGGAACCGTCGTCGATGCATACCCCTGTCGCGTGAACAGGTCTGTGGCAGCCGCCACCACCCTGCGCTGTGACCCCGCCTTGGATTCCGCCCTGCTGCCCACGACCCTCCTGAATGCATTCACTGAATGCATTCACATTACATGGATGGGCGGGGATCCGCTATCGGCGCCAGGATGGCGCGGAGTCGTCCTTGCGCGCACTTCGGTCACCACCTCCCTGGGGAACCCGCGGGCCCCTCGTCCGCCGCCTCTCTGGAGTAGGGTCCGGGGCATGCGTTTGGCACGATCCACCAGGTGGGGCGTCTTCTGGGCAGGCGCGTTGATCGTCGTCACTGCGTCTGGGTGTGGCTCAGGGTCCAGCGAGTCCAAGACCACGGTCACGCCAACCCCGGTCAACCAGACAGCTGTCGCCTCAGCGTCCTCCCCACCCGGAACCGCGTTGGCTTCCTGTTTCACCGTCAACGCGCCCGCGGGCTGGACCATCCAGCCAGCGCCTGAGTGCGGTCTAGTGCTGGCCGGTCCCAGGGGTGCTGGAGTGAGCATCAGCGTTGACACCGAACCCATCGACGCTGCCATGCTGCGCGAACTGATCGGCGAGAAGTACAGCGACGTCAATGTCTCGGAGGATGCAATCAACGGCGAGCGGGTGTTGGTTGGTACCGGTGCGGTGCAGGGCGCGATCTACGTAGTGGTGCAGGCCCGTTCCGCCACCCCCAGCCGAGCTGGATACTACGCACAGGGCCTGACCCCAGATTCAGCCCAGATCGCCGAGATCAAGAGCATCCTCGCGACACTCCGGACCACATCTGGCAAGTAGGCGACCCAGCTATCGGCCATAGGCCATGGACCCGAACCCGGCACCGAGTGCAAATGCTGAGGCCGCTAGCACGGTCCCTCCACGAGACCTGTGATCGGTGGCGGCGACGCCGAACAGGATGCGCACGCACTTCGGATTCAGAACCGAGTGAGTGCACGCCGCGCCAGCGAAGTCCACAATCCACCAACATGCCGCCCACAAGGCAATTCAACGGTCGGGCTGACAGGATTTGAACCGGGGACTTGGACGATCTCGCAGGCTCCCGTCGACTAGGCCAAACAGCCCTCGGACTAGCTGTTTCGCCCGCCCCATCGAGACCGGTTGCGGGACTCTGCGCGACCCGTTTAGACTCGATGTCACTCCCCTAAGGATGCACGAGGGATGCAAGCCCAAACAGCAGAATTGGGCTGACAGGAGGTTTGCCAGTGAGCCCACGAACCGTACGGGCGGCCAGCGCCAACGTCGTGCCGATCCGACCCGACACTGCGCCCGCACCCGAGCCGACCGCGCGCCCACGCCGGACCTTCGGAAAAATCATGAAGCTCCGCTCTGGCCGGTTCCAGGCCTCCTACCAAGCCGGCGGCGCCCGTCACCTCGCACCGGTCACCTTCCTGACCAAGGGCGACGCAGCAGCCTGGCTCGACATGCGCCACGCCGAGATCCTCGAGTACCGCTGGAAGCCCGCTCCCCCGCCCGACCCGACCAAGGTCAGGTTCGCCGACTACAGCCAGAAGTGGATCGGCACCCGCGACCTCAGTCCCAAGACCCGGGCCGAGTACCAGCGGATGCTGGACGGCCCGAGACTAGCCCTCTTCCACACCCTCACCCTCGACGCCATCACCCCGTCCATGATCAAGACATGGTGGGACGACCAGGACCCCGAGCTGCCGGTGGCCCGACGACGCACCTACGAACTGCTCCGGGCCATCCTCAGCACCGCGTCTCGTCCCGACGAGGACACCGACGCTGTGCCGCTGCTGGCCATCAACCCCGCCCGGCTCACCTCCAAGACACTGAACCGCCGGGCGCCGAGCAAGGCGGCGAAACCGCCGAACCGGATCGTGCCGGCCGCCCTGCCCGAGCTGGCCGCGATCGCCAACGCCATGCCCGAACGGTATGCCGCCATGGTTCTGCTGGCGGCGTGGTGCGCCCCCAGGTTCTCCGAGCTCACCGAGTTGCGGCGTAAGGACATCCACATCTTCCGCGACGCCAACGGAGAGCCCACCTCAGGCATGCTGCACATCTCCCGGGCCGTCGTCTGGCCCGAGCCCGACACCCCGATCGTGAAGGAGAACAAGACCGAAGCCGGCCTGCGTGACGTGGCCATCCCCCCGCACCTGCTGCCCCTGCTCCTCGACCACCTCGACCAGTGGGCAGCACCCGGCCCGGACGGACTGTTGTTCCCCGCTGTCGAATCTGGTGGGCACATGAAGCACGGCGCGCTCTACAAGGTCTACCGACGAGCCAGGAAAGTCGCCGGTCGCGAGGACCTCCGGTGGCACGACCTACGCCACACGGGCGCCACCATGGCCGCCCAAGCCGGCGCCACGCTGGCCGAACTCATGAACCGGCTCGGGCACTCCGACGTCAAGGCCGCCCTGATCTACCAACACGCTGCCGCCGGACGGGACGCCGAGATCGCCCGGAGACTGTCCGCGATGGCGGAACTGAGCAGGACTCCATAGGGCCGCAGTTGGACACCCAAGCCCGGTGAGGACGAAGTGGGAGCGGCCTTCGCGGACTCGGACCCCGCGTGAGAGCATCGAACTCATTGGCTCGTCGACTCTCTTGCGGTGCGAGCCGTTGTCGCCGGGTGTCAGCCGGGTCCATTACGGTTCAGAGTGCGACGTGGAGGTCGCCTCACGCTTCACTGCCAGGAAGAAATCACTGCATGAACGGCGCCCCCGTTGCCACCGTCTGAATACGAGTACTGGTACAGCTCTGAACGGGCAGAGCGACACCGCCTCAATACGGTTCGTCTCTCTCCTCGTGTTCGCCTCTCGGAGATCCCCCATGGCGAGCTCCTGAAAGGACCGGCAGGCTCCTTGCCCGGTTCGGGATGGAGACGGCCGCCAACGGAGTACCTGCGCCCGGCGAGTGGCTTCGAGGTGGTCGGCCTTCAGGACGCGCAAGCAGCCGACCCGCAAGTTCAGAACGACTTCACACGGCCGGTGTACTGGACGAAGCTCCGACTCGTCTACGAGCGGGCGCTCCCGAAGGATGTCGACTCTTGGCGCTGGTTCGAACTGGTGCCGGAGCCAGGAAACCCTCACGACTGCGACGCGGTCGCTGTCGAGTTGGACGGCGTCCGTGTGGGTTATATCGCTGCCGACCTGGCCTACGGGCTGCACGGGAACATCCGGTACCTCAACGGCGACGGCCGGGCCTGCTACGTGCCTGGCGTGGCTTTGGGCGGAGAATCGGTCTACGTTGCGCTGCCGACCTGGGCGACCCTCGAGCGCCTTGTTGACCGGGACTTGATTGCCACGGAGCTGGCGGCGCTTTGGCAGGCGCTCCCACGCTCAGCTCGCGACCAGTACGCGGCGACGAGGTTCCAGGAGACACGGGAGACGGCCAAGCAAGTAGTTGCGCTGAGGCACGTGGCTCCGCATGCTGGGTTGCCGGTTGAGCCGGACCCAGATCGCATGCCCCGCGTTTGGGACGCGTTTCTCCGGGAGCGGAAAGCCGAGCATGCCAGGGACGTCGTCGCCGAAAGGAACGTCCGCGTCCTCGCGTTGCAGGCTGAGGGGCGGACGCGGGCGGAGATCGCTCGCAGCCTGGGAATCTCGACGTCCACAGTGTCAAAGGTCCTGTCCACCCAAGGCGGCCGCACGGATGGAAGCAGCCTTGCCGCGGAGGGCAAAGGGACGCAATTGCGCCCCCCTCAGCCGCCGAGTGAGAAGCTACGAAGCGTGGCCCGGTCTGAAGGGGTCAAGCAGGCGACGACAACGCGGACGGCGCTGTCGATGGAAGGAATCAGGTACATGGCGCAGCCGAACCCAACCGGCCCGATCCCGTCGAAACGACCCGGCCTCGTCCAGCATGAGCCAGTCGATCAGGGTGCCTACGATGATCAGACTCGAGAGGTCGCCGCCGCTCTGGAGGTCTGGAAGAGGGGACTGCTTACGGTTTCAGGGGCGAGCAGGCTCATCAACTACCGCGCCACGAAGTTGCGTTCGGTGACTATTGACACTCCCGACGCCAACGTGATTGTCACGCGCCTCGATGCGGGACACGAGTGGGTCTTCGAAGGCACGAAGGATGAGGAGGCCACCGGTGAAGGCGCGGGGCTGCGTGCGGACGGATCCAGGACCGATCCCCAACTGGCCTCCACGCCGCCGACTCTCATGTGCGCGCGGCCACACAAGGAACTTGGGCCGGCCCTGCGGACAATCATGCGGCAGGCGAATACGGAGTGGCTCGATCGTGGCCTGCATGTGCTCTACCTCGCCTTGGGGATGCTCCACTGGCAGGACGTCGACGAGTCCGAGTACACAAGCCCACTCATCCTCGTGCCGGTCGAGCTGGTCCCGCTCGGCCCGAAGGACATTCCGCATCTCAAGGCTGCAGAGGACGAACCTGTCCTCAACCCCGCCCTCAGGGTGCAGCTCCAACGTCTTGGCGTTGAGCTCCCGGGTGCTGAACAGATGGAGGGTCTCGACATCGACCTCCAACTCGTGATGGTGCAGGAGGCGGTCGCTGCCAAGAAGGGATGGCAAGTCACCAGCGACGTTGTTCTCTCCATGTTCTCCTTCCACAAGGAGGCCATGTACAAGGACCTCGTCGAGAACGCAGAGACGATCGTCAACCATCCGATCGTTCGGGTGCTGGGAACTTCAGACCCGCTCAAGCAATCGCGTTTGCTCGACTTCGAACCGATCTCACCGGAGGACATCGACCGGCTCGCACCACCCGAGACCACTCCGGTCGTTCTTGACGCGGACTCTTCCCAGCGGTCGGCCATCGCCGCCGCCGTCGCAGGCCGGAGCTTTGTCATGGACGGCCCTCCGGGAACTGGCAAGTCACAGACCATCGCCAACATGGTTGGCGCGCTTCTACATGCCGGCAAGAGCGTCCTCTTCGTGTCAGAGAAGGCTGCAGCGCTGGAGGTCGTCCGTAACCGACTGGAGCAGGTCGGCCTGCTGCCCTATCTCTTCGAACTCCACAGCAGCAAGACGTCGCGCAAGGAGGTGGCCACCGAGCTGCTTCGGGCCTTGGAGACGAAGCCTGTTCCCCCGGCGGGCATGAGCGAACAGAATCGCGGCCTGGCGGCTCTGCGTCGCGAAAGCCTCAGCGCCTACGCGAACGCCATGAACGAGACCCGACTGCCGTTGGACAAGTCCCTCCACGAGATCCTCGGCCGCATCTCACAGCTCACTGAAGCCCCTCAGGCCCCCATTCCTAGCACGGGCGTTGAGAAGATCACGTCCGACCAGTACTGGCGGTTCAAGGAACTCACGAAGACCCTCCACCTGTGCTGGCGGCCGGCTGAGCAGGGCGCGAGCTACCTCTGGAAGGATGTTGTCGACCAAGCTCCGCTCGAGGAGCGGTTTTTCGCGGCACGACGCCGCCTCGAAGAGCTTCAAGGCGCCATCGACAACAACCGGGAACTTGCCGAAGCATTCAGCCTCAAGTCGCCCAGTCAGGTCGAGCGGCTCGCTGCCTTAGTCGAACTCCAGACCGAGGAGCGGCCCGACGGTGTGCTCGACGCTTGGTTGATGTCACGGTCGCTCGATGAGATGGACGCCGCTTTCGGCGCACTCCAGGCCGATCTGGACGGTTTTCACCAAGCCGACAAGAGGTGGCTACGCGCCGCCGAAGTCGAGTGGGACGACTTCAGTGGCTTCAGCATCGCGCTGGCTGGCGCTCAGAAACGAACAGGGACAAGCTTCGCTACTGCTCCTCTCACGGCGGCGGGCTGCGACGCGGCCTCGCGGGAGTTGCAAGACCTCACTGACGCCCTGTCACGTGCGCTGAGTGGCGGACGACTCCTTTCTACGGCACTGGGGCTCCCGGACCTCGTCACAACGGCCGACCTGGATCGAGTTCTTGCCCTCGTCGCTCTCTGCGCAGCGCCCCATCAGCCGTCTCGGGACTGGTTCAGTGTTCAGGGTTCGCCGCTTGCACACCACGCCGTCCAAGCGCTAGAAGCCTCGGTCAGCAGACTCGAACACCTCGAAGCCGAGGCCAAGCCGTACTTCACGGATGCTGCGCTGCACGCCCCGGTCGAGGACCTGCTGACTCGCTTCCGCACCGAACACAAGGGCCTGAAGAAGCTGAGTTCGGCCTACCGCGCCGACAAGAAGCAGGTGTCGGAACTGTTGGCCTCCGACGTGGGCGTCTCCGACGGCATCAAGGGGCTCGAGAAGGCCGTTGCCTGGGCAAAGGCGCACTTCGAGTACGAAGCCGAAGCGCACAACGAAGGGCCAGCGCTGGGCGCCTACTGGAACGGCCGCGCCACAAGGTTCGAGGATACGAAACAAGCACTGGACGTGGTCGACCGCGCCTTCGAGGTCTTGGCCGGCCTTCCGCTCAACGAGCAGTTGCTGGCATACCTGACGAGTGAGTCCGGACGGAGCCTGGCCGGCTCAGCCTCCGAAGTGCAGCGCAACCTCGATCTGTGGCGGCGAGGCCTCCACCCCGGGGGCGCCCTTCATGCACACCAGACGATCGCGCTCGAACCGCTATTGGACGTCCTCACCTGGATGGAAGCTCAATCGCGGGTGGCCGCCGAAGACGCCGCTCGGGTTCGGGTCGTCGACGCTGCTCTGGGCCGCCTGCACACAACGCTGGAAGCCGATCGCATGCTGGCGCTGTGGTCCGAGCGTGGAACCGCCGCGGGCGCCCTGGATGCCGGCGACCGTTATCGACGCGAACTTGGAACGCTGTTCCAGGGAACTCGCACGGATACCGGCTCCCTGCGGACGGCTCTTGACTGGGCCCGACAGGTCCGCGAACTCGTTGGCGGAGAGCTTTCCGAAGCGCAGGTCGGGGCTCTGCTCACGACGCGGACGAACCCTCGCCTCCGTCCTGCCAAGGAGCGCTGGGACAGCGCCGCGGAGGCGATCCTGTCAGCGTTCGCCGGGGGCAGGCGACACGACCTCCAGCTAGAGCTTGATGATTTCGACGGCGCCATCGAGCTCATCGCCGAGCTGGAAGCCGACCCCGCAGGTCAGGCCGAGTGGTTCCGCTACACGACCCTCCGACGCGAGCTCGCGGAACTCGGCCTCGAGGAAACCACCAGAGCATGCAACGAGGAGAGGATGCCGTCGCAGCTCGTCCCGGGGGCGCTGGAGAAGGCTCTCCTCCGCGGCTGGGCGAACAGTGTCATCGCAGCTGACCCGAGACTGGTTCCGCCGAGCACAGCCGAGCGGCGGGCACTCGTGGAGCAATACCGCTCGCTCGACACCGAGCTGATTCATACGGCGCACAGCCGCATCATTCGCCAGGTCAACGCTCAGCGGCCACAGTTTCTCGGCATGGGTGAACAGGGCGTCATCCAGCGGGAAGGCATGAAGAAGAAGCGCCACATCCCGGTCCGCGACCTGATCGCGCGGACCAAGTCCACCGCGCTCAGCCTCAAGCCGTGCTTCATGATGTCCCCGCTGGCCGTCAGCCAATACCTACCATCGGACATTCGCTTCGACGTCGTGATTTTCGACGAAGCATCACAGGTCCTTCCAAGCGATGCTGTGAACTGCGTGTACCGCGGGCACGCAATGATCCTCGCCGGAGACGACAAGCAGCTACCGCCGACATCCTTCTTCGAGAAGATGGACGAGGGTGACCTCGAGCAGGAAGAGACCGACGTCAAGGACTTCGAGTCCGTACTCGAACTCGCGAAGGCCTCCGGGGCCCTGCGGAACATCCCACTTCGTTGGCACTACCGAAGTGCAGACGACGCCCTCATCAACTACTCCAACTACAAGTTCTACGAAGGGAAGCTCGTCGTATTCCCTGGCCCCGGAAGCAAGAAGGGCGACCCCGCGGTTTCTTTCCACAAGGTCAACGGGGTCTACCGCAGGGGCGCAACAGCCGACAACCCGAGAGAAGCGGCCGCCGTCGCGGCCAGAGTCATCGAGCACTTCAGCAAGACACCCGACCAGACACTAGGCGTCGTCACATTCTCGGTCGCCCAGGCATCCGCCGTGCAGGACGCCATCGACCGGGCACGAGAAGGTCGCCGCGACCTCGACAAGTACTTCGACGTGAGCGAGCGCCTGCACGCTTTCTTCGTGAAGTCGCTCGAGTCCGTACAAGGAGACGAACGCGACAAGATCATCTTCTCGGTCGGCTACGGCCCAGACGAGAACGGGAAGATCACCACCAACTTCGGCGTCCTCAACCGCGACAAGGGCTGGCGCAGGCTCAATGTGGCAGTCACTCGCGCACGCAAGTGCGTGGAACTGGTGGCGTCCATGCGAGCTGGCGACATTCCCCCCTCGCCCAACGAGAATGTCGAGTACCTGCGTGCCTACCTGGACTACGCCGAACGTGGCATGCCTGCGCTCGCCGTCAACCTCGGGACCACAGGCGCCAGCCCCGACAGCCCCTTCGAAGAATCGGTGCTCGCCGTGCTGACCGGTTGGGGATACACAGTGGAACCTCAGGTGGGGTCGGCTGGCTACCGGATTGACATCGGTGTCCGCCACCCCGCGCACCCTGGCCTCTTCCTGCTCGGCATCGAATGCGACGGCTACCAGTACCATTCGGCGCCCGCAGCTCGGGACCGAGACCGACTGAGGGAGCAGGTACTCCGCAGGCTCGGGTGGAGGCTCCATCGGATCTGGGGGACCTCTTGGTACAGGGATCGTGGCACCGAGGAGGCGCGCCTCCGCAAGGCGCTGGAGGATGCAATCGCCGGGAACGGTCACACCTCCGACGCGAAGAGAAGGGCGGCCGTAGAGCTGGGGTTCGAGACCGTCGAGCAGATGGAACGGCCCGACTGGGCGAGAACCTACGTCGAAGCCTCGGTGCCGCGACTCCCCCGCTGGATTGACGTGTCCGAACCCGGTGCCGGGCACGACATGGCAGCCGGCGTCCTTAGCGTCATCGACCTCGAAGGCCCCGTTCATGTTGAGGTTCTGGACCAGCGGCTTCGCGACGCTTGGGGCATCGGCCGGATTGGCGCGAAGATTCGGGCGAACATCGACTCAGCCATCCGGCACGCCGGCGCCAAGCGCGAAGGGCAGTTCCTGACGCTTCCCGGCGGGTCATCCATCCATGTGCGTACACCGTCCGACAGAACAATCCGTAAGGCCGAGCAGATCCACCACGAGGAGTTGGCGGCCGCAATGCTCCTCCTCCTTTCCGAGATGGGATCGGCGACCGGTGACCAGCTCATCGTTTCGGCCGCGCGGCTCTTCGGTTGGAACAGGACCGGGTCGAACATACAAGACAGGCTGGAGCCGGTCATCGAAGCCTTGGTCGAGACCGAGTTGGTGACTCGTGCCAACGGCCTGTTGAGTCACACCGAAGACCGGTCGTGATTCAGCTTGCTTTCAACCCCTTCGATCGCAGCAGGCTCAGATGGCGACGAGCCAGAGGCCCCGCGCTGAACAGTTGCTCAACGTTCCAAGGGAGCGTCTTGGAAGACGGTTGATTCCTCCCCGCCGCGTCCCAGTTCGCCCTAGTAGTACTCGCGGATGTAGCCGAGCGCCTTCTCAAAGACGTCGTTGTCGCGGATCTTGAACTGCACGTACAAGGTGCTCCGGAGCGCCTTGCGAACCTCCTGGTCGCCGCGGATCGTCGCTTGCCAGCCGTCGAAGCGGACGCCACGCACCACTTCGTCGATGCGGTTGACCACGTTCTCGACGATGATCGGCGTCTGTTCCCCCTTGAGGGCGTCGAACAGCTCGGTGAGGGCCGCCTTGCCGCGCTCCTCGCGCGGAACCTCGTTGACGGCCTTCTCCGCGGCGACGGTGTCCCGGGCCAGCTCGAGGAGATCACGCAGGAAGTCCAGGCTGGATTGCTGGATGTCGGCGTACTTCTCCCGCAGCGCGTTCAGCCGCTTGCCGAGTTCGACGAAGACCGGGTTGTTCAGGTGGCGGGCGATCCGTGCGGTGATCTGCTTCTCGATCTCCGCGATCGGCGCGTCCTTGCGCTTGCCGGTCATCAGATCCTCGATCGTCTGGGCATCGAGGACGATCGTCTCCGCCCCTTGCGGGATCTCCACCTGGACGTGCTCGTTGATCAAGTCGATGGTCTTCGCGCCGAGCGCGTGCCAAACCAGCCGGCCGGTGATGTCCGAGGGGCGCACCGATTCGTAGACATCGGTGAGCCAGCGGTAGTCGTCGCGGAACCCACCAAGCATCGGGTCGGGGCTGAGCGCCTCCCACAGCTGGGACACCACGCTATACGCCAGTCCGAAGCTGTCCCGGGCGGCGTCGTCGGCGATCGCCGCCTGTGCCTGCACCAGCCCTTCGTAGCCGCCGACGGTTCGGTCGACACCCGGGAAGTACGCCAACGCCGCCGCCATCGCAGGGGCGAGCTGTGCCTTCAGCTCGGCGATGTTCGACACGACCTCCTTCACCGAGTTCTCGTCGAAGGCGAGCGACTTCGCTACGTCGTCGAAGATGCCCAGGTAGTCAACGATCAGTCCGTGGGTCTTCGCCGGCGGGTACACCCGGTTGGTGCGGGTGATCGCCTGCAGCAGGGTGTGTTCCTTGAGCGGCTTGTCCAGGTACTGGCAGTACAGGATCGGCGCATCGAAACCGGTGAGCAGCTTGGCGGTGACGATGATGATCTGCAGCGGATCGGCCGGGTCGTTGAACCGGGCCAGGACCTGCTCCAACTCGTCGGCACCCGGCGTCCACTTCGCCCACGTCGCGGGATCGCTGCGGGACTTCGACATCACGATAGTGGACGCGTCTGCGCCCAGGAGCGCGTCGAGTTCGGCTTTGTACGCCACGCAGGACGCCTTGTCATAGGCCACCACCTGAGCCTTCAGACCCTGAGGCTCGACCTTGACCCGGAAGTGCTCGGCGATATCCGCGGCGATCTTGGCGATCCGGGTCGGGGTCTTGATCAGCACCTCGATCGAGGCCGCCTTCTGCGACAGCGTGGTCTTCTCCGCCTCGGTCAACCGCTCCTCCACAGCCAGTTCCTCGAACGCGGCATCAATCAACTGCTGGTCGATATGCAGCTCCGACAGCCGCGGCTCGAAGTGCAGCGGCAGCGTCGCCCCGTCCCGGATCGAATCCTGGAACGTGTACCGCGACAGGTAGCCGCCGGGGTCCTGGTCGGAGCCGAACCACATGAACGTGTTCCGATCACGCTTGTTGATCGGCGTCCCGGTCAGCCCGAACAGGAACGCATTCGGCAGCGCCTGCCGCATCAGCCGGCCGTAGTCGCCTTCCTGGGAGCGGTGGGCTTCGTCGACCATCACGATGATGTTGTCCCGGTCGTCCAGCAGCCCGGGCGCCTCGGCGAACTTGTGGATCGTGGTGATGATGATCTTGCGGGCGCCCTGGCTCAGCAGCGTGTGCAGCTGGGCGCGGGAGTCCGCCGAGACCAGGCCGGGCACGTCGGAGGCGTTGAAGGTGCCAGTGATCTGTGTGTCGAGGTCGATCCGGTCGACAACGATCAGGATCGTCGGGTTCGTCAGCGCCGCGTGCGCTCGCAGCTTCAACGCCGTGAACACCATCAGCAGCGACTTGCCCGAGCCCTGGAAGTGCCAGATCAGACCCTGCTTGTCGGTGCCCCGCAGCACCCGGTCGACGATCAGGTTGGTCGCCTGGAACTGCTGGAAGCGGGCGATGATCTTGATCTTGCGATGCTTCGAATCGGTGGCGTAGAGGGTGAAGAACCGCAGGAAATCCAGCACCGCGGACGGGGTGAGCACGCCGGCCACAGCATCCGCTACCGCCATGAGGCCGAACTTGGCCGGTGCGTCCGGGTCGGTGGCCTCCTCGCGCCACGGGCCCCACAGCTCCACCGGCATGCCCACGGTGCCGTAGCGGAAGTCCTTGCCTTCGGTCGCGAAGCTCAACACGTTCGGGACGAAGAAGGACGGCACGCTCTGCTCGTAGTCCTCATGCACCTGAGCGGCAGCGTCGATCCAGGAGTAGGCCGAGCGGATCGGAGTCTTGGCCTCCCCCACCACCAACGGGAACCCGTTGCACCAAAACACCAGATCGAACCGCTTCTCCACCCGACCGGCGGTCATGGTGACCTCGGTCGAGACGATCCACTGGTTGGCGGAGCTGTCGCCATCGAAGTCGATCAGCCGGACGGTGGTGTGCTCGCCGTTCGCGCCGAAGGGCATGGACTTCCCACCCGTCAGCCAGGACATGAACTCCTCGTTGGCCACCACCGGATGCGGTGTGGTGCGCGCCGAGAGCAGGATCGCCCGCAGTTGGTAGATCACCTCATCGGCCTTGGCCGGGTCGGCCTCGATCTCGGGGTTCAGTCGAACCAACGCAGCCTTCACCTGGGCTTCGAGCAGCACCTCGTCGGTACGCCGCGGCAACTGGTTGCCCCCCACGAACGGGACGTGGATCGACGCCACCAGATCGCGGACGTAGTCGCGCACCGAGTTCGCCTCACTGAACTGCGCCATCAGTTGCCTCCGAAGATCTCTCCGAGGATCGATGCTCGGAGAAGGGCGGTGTCGTTGAGTTCGCGTTGCACTGACGTCGCGGTCGCGCTCATCAGAGCACTGATCCTCTCAAAGTCCTCTTGTTGCACCGGCGTCATGACGGGGAACGGCATTGCCGCGCAACGGACGCCGGTGATGTGCAAGATTCCCGTACCAGTGGCCACCTTGAGAAAGGCCCCCGACTCCTGCGCCCACGCCGCCCACTCCCGAAGCAAGACCGGGGTACTGAGGCCGGTACGAGCCCTGAGGCGAAGCAAGGTCTTTTGGAAGTACATCTCCAAGCTTGGGTCGTCCGGATCCCACGTCGCAGACGAGCCGAGCTCTCGGGGTGACGCCGTACCCTCCGAGACCAGCACGTCGCCGGGGATGAGGCGAAACCTCTCCTGCTCAACAGGTGTGAAGTTCATCTGGTTGATGTCATCAAGAGAAATGCGGCCGTTCGTGACGTTGGCTGACCTGACGTAGTAGCGCATGTGGTCGCCAGCAGCGTGTTGTGGCGCACGCTGACGGCCGAGTGTCACCTCAGCACGTTCATCTAGCCGGACCGTTGTCGCCGAGCTCTGGAAGGTGCCTCCTCGCCAGAGAGCCCTAGCTTCGTTGAATCGATGTGCCGCTTCGGCAACTGCGAGTCGGTGCGATTCGATCGCCCACAGGAGCCCCGCGAGGCGTAGCTGCTCGTGCAGGGGCGGCAGGTCGACCTCCATGCCCGCCAATGGCTTCCAGTTGAGGAACTTGTTCACCGACCCTGTGAAGTTGGCTTGCATGTGGGATTGAGCTGCGCGCCCGAGAAGGAGCCAGACCAGAAACCGCTGCTCGAGCTTGCTCCCGTCCGTCGACCGAAGAACGAAGAGCTTCTCCCCTGTGACCCCGGGACGGTCCGTCACAGCGAGCTTCTCAACTCCCCTCGAGTGCAGGAGGACATCGTCGGGTTGGAACCTGCGTTTGAAAGTAGGCGGGAAGTGGTCGTCCTCTGTGGAGCCGTACGCTCGAGGTGTCACGACACCTGCGTCTAGGTGGGGTCCTGCCAGGTAGGGCAAGACGCCGTCGCGGGCTGGACTGAAGTACTCGTTGACGTTCCGCACGACGTCACCGAAGGAGACCCGGCGCCACTGCGACTTGTCCAGGTTCAGCCTCATGCGTCCACCTCGCGACGCAACAGGGCAAGCACGCTGGCGATGGCGGCATCGGAAGCGTCGGCGGCCTCGCGCCAGGCGGCCAGCGCGGTCTCGACATCAGCAACGTCGCCGCTGGCTCGACCATCGGCGGACGCCACGTACAGTGGGATGGCCAGGTTGTAGTCCTTGGCGGCGATCTCGTCCACACCGGCCACCGCGGCGAAGCCTGCGTCGGTGGCGAAGCTGCGGTAGGCCTTCAGGATCTTGGACTGGTGCTGCTCACGGAGGAAGGACTGCGCCTGTTCGCGGGCAACCTGATTGACGGCGTTGATGAACAGCACCCGGCCACGTTGCTCAGCGGGCTTGTGGGCGCGCAGGGTGACCACGACGGCCTCCATGGGGCTGTTGTAGAACAGTCCGGCGCCCAGGCCGAGCACGCATTCGACCAGGTCCGACTTCACCAGCGCCTCCCGCAGGGTGCTCTCCTCGCGGCGGAACAGCACCCCGTGGGGGAACAGGATCGCGGCGCGTCCGGTCGTGGGGTCGAGGCTGGCGGCGATGTGCTGGAAGAAGGCGTAGTCGGCGCGTCCCTGCGGCGGCAGGCCCCACAGGTTGCGTCCGAACGGGTCCTTGGCGAAGGCGTCCCGGTTCCAGGCCTTGATGGAGTAAGGCGGGTTGGCCAGCACGACGTCGAATCGCTGCAGGCCGCCGCGGGCGTTGAGGAAGGCGGGTCGGGCGAGGGTGTCGCCGTGGGCGATGTGGCCGTCGGTGATGCCGTGCAGGAACAGGTTCATCCGGGCAATGGCGGAGGTGCCGTAGTTCAGTTCCTGGCCGTGTAGGCGCAGGTTGCGCCACTCCCGGCCCTGGCGTCTGACCTCGGCTGCGGTGGAGATGAGCATGCCGCCGGTGCCGCAGGTCGGGTCGTACACCGACTCCCCCGGTTGAGGCTGCAGCATCATCGTCATCAGATGCACCAGGGTGCGGTTGGTGTAGAACTCCTGGGCGGTATGACCCGAGTCGTCGGCAAACTTCTTGATCAGGTACTCATAGCCGTTGCCGAGTTCGTCCTCGGGAAGATTGGCGATCGACAGCCTCCGGGTGGAGAAATGCTCGATCAGGTCAGCCAAGGTCGAGTCGGGCAGCAGGTTCTTGTTGCCCCAGTCGCCGTCGCCGAACACACCGGGCAGGGTGTCGGGGTTGGCCGATTCGATGCCGCGCATCGCCTTCAGCACGGCAGCGCCGATGTTCTCGGTGACCGAACGTACGTCGTTCCAATGGCAATCGTCAGGGATGGCGAAGCGGTGGTTCTCGGGCAGGTCGGCAAGCTCGTCGTCGCCGTAGATGGCCAGCGCGGCGGCGTGCTCCTCGTCGTAGACGTCGGAGATCCGCTTCAGAAAGACGAGCGGGAAGATGTACTGCTTGTAGTCGCCGGCGTCGATCAGTCCGCGCAGCACCACCGCCGCGCCCCACAGGTAGGACTCCAGCTCACGCTGGCTGATCCGGCTACTCATGCGCTCAATCCCCACTTGGCCAACTCGGCCTCCAACGCTGCCCGGGTCTCGGCGGCTCGGGCGTGTGCGGCCGCAAGGTTGGTCAGCGCGTCGGCGAGGGTGAGCTTGTCTCCGGTCTCGGCCGGGGCCACATAGATCGGGATGTTCAGGTTGTAGTCGTTGGCTGCGATCTCGGTCTGGGCTGCGAGGTGGGCTAGGCCTTCGACGTCGGTGTAGCCCTGGTAGGCCGCCAGAATCGCCTCGGAGTGCTGCGGTTCGAGAGTGTTCTGGTTGCGTCCGCGCTTGAACAGCTTCTCGGCGTTGACGAATAGGACCTTGCCCTGCCGGTCTGCCGGCTTACGCAGCCGCAGGATGAGCACGCAGGCGGCCAGGCCGGTGCCGTAGAACAGGTTGGGTGCCAGGCCGATCACGGCCTCGATCAGGCCGGTCTGCAACACCTGGCGCCGGATGCGTCCCTCGGCGCCTTGCCGGAACAGTGCCCCCTGGGGCAGCACCACCGCCACCCGACCGGTAAACGGGCGGGCCGAGGTGATCATGTGCTGCACCCAAGCCCAGTCGGCGTAGCCCTTGGGCGGCACGCCGCCGAGCTGGTTGCGTCCCCACCGATCACTGGCCCACTCGGTCTCGCCCCAGTTCTTCAGCGAAAACGGAGGATTAGCCACCACACAGTCGAACTGGGCCAGATGATTGCCCGAGTAGAAGGCCGGGTTGCGCAGGGTGTCCTCGCGGACGATCTTGAAGTCCTCCACCCCGTGCAGCAGCAGGTTCATCCGGGCGATCGCCGAGGTGGCCAGCACCTTCTCCTGGCCGTACAGCTTGCCCCATAACGTCTTGGGACTACCCCCGGCCGCCTTCACATGTTCGATGACCTCGATCAGCATGCCGCCGGTGCCGCAGGCTGGGTCGTAGACCGTCTCGCCCTCCTTCGGGTCGAGGATGTTCACCAGCAGCCCGACGACCGAACGCGGCGTGTAGTACTCCCCGGCCTTCTTGTTCGACTGGTCGGCGAAACGCTTGATCAGATACTCGTAGGCGTTACCGAACACGTCCGGCGGAACGGCGGCGTTCGACAGATTGCGAGACGAGAAATGCTCGATCAGGTCGGCCAGCTTGCGGTCGGGCAGCTTGTCCTTGTTCGTCCAGCTGGCACTGCCAAAGATCCCGTAGAGAGTGTCAGGGTTGGCCTTCTCGATCTCCCGGAAGGCGGTCTGCAGCGCAGAGCCAATATTCTGCGTGTGGCTGCGAACGTCCCCCCACAGGCTGCCCTCGGGGATCGCGAAACGGTGGTTCTCGGCGAAGGATGCGAACTCGTGGTCGCCGCCGGACTCGTCCAGCGCCTGGGCGAACTCCTCGAGATACACGTCGCTGATCCGCTTGAAGAACATCAGCGGGAAGATGTAGGCCTTGAAATCTGCCTGATCGATCGACCCGCGCAACAAATCCGCCGCAGCGGCGAGATGGCTCTCCAGGGCCGACAGGCTCAGGGGGGTATCAGTCGTCGCGACGAGGGCGCGCGCGGCTGCCCGAACGTCATCGTCTGTCACGGACCGCGAACACCCCTTCAACTACCAACGCCTCTGATCAAGTGACACCGTAGCGGGCATCGACGACGCTCACTCGCGACGAGCCGACGATCGTCGCGCGACTCACTCGGGGATGCGTCCGACCGCGCGGCGGCGCCATCGCTCTCCGCGATCAGGCTCGCTCTTGTCCAGCTCAGATCAGGAAGGCTGCGGCCCGGGCATAGGTGCGCTCCAAGTGCTGCTGGCGTCGCTGGCGTTCGTTGACGTCGGACGACCACTGAGCTTCGGCGGTATCTGTGGTCCTCGTTCTTCACTTCGCGGTACGAGAATGCCGCGGCGACCCGCGCCGCGGCCGACTATCGAGCTCTACGTCGGCTCCTCAACGGGGATGGCACCGCGGATGAGGTGCCGGTGCTCGACCGAAACCTGTATCCCCTCCCCTCGATCGATGAGCTGATGGCTGCCCGATGGCCCAAGGCGAAGCGCACCCTTGGCCGGGCCATCCTGGCCCCATCCACCTACTTCGGCGCTCGGGACTTTGCGGACAACCAACCCATCTCGAGCGCAAACGTGGCGAAGCGGGAGTACCACCATCTCTTCCCGGACAAGCTGCTTTCTGATGCGGGTATCCCAGCCTCGCTTGCTCTGAACTGCGCCGTAATCACCTGGAAGACCAATCGCACAATTGGGCGACTCGACCCGATCAAGTACCTGGAAGCTCGGGTCAAGGCAGCCCCCGAGCCGACCGAAGTCAAGGACCGGCTGGAGAGTCACCTCGTCCCATACGAGCTGCTCGCAGCAGCTGGGCCCTTTGGCGACTTGGTCGGTGAGGAGCTGCGCGCGCTGGTCAAGCCGCAGTTCGACGACTTCCTCAGGAAGCGCGCGGAGTTGGTCTCTTGGCTCGCTGAGGAGCTGTGCAGCGGACGCCAGCCCCAAGCGGGGAGCCTGCGGCCCTGAATTCAGTTAGTCCCGTTCTGGGCCCCGATTCAGAGTCTCGGCGATGCGGTGGGCGATTCGGCCGGTGCCCGGGGCTCGTGATCCTGTCGCGTCATGTCAGGCACGTCGTGGACGGGCCCCCAGCGATGGGGGCTGCTACTGGTGTCGCGCTGCGGGCAGTTGCTGAGGAGCGACACAGCGTCGTCGAGGGCACGGCTTCCTACCAGCGCGGCGGCCAGAAGTGGCTGTCCTTGCTGCGACCAGCGAGGCTCCCTACCCCAGCCGCGGGCGTAGCCGTCGACTGGGTCGACAGCGGAGCTGTGGATCCACAGCTCATGCTTGCGGACCAGAGCCCGCATGACGGCGGCGTGGCCGAGGGCGACCGGCATGGCCACCCCGAGGATTCTGCGCCAGCTCCCCAGTGTCCCGGTCGGACGGGTGGCGATCGCTTCGCGGAGATCCCGGGAGGCCTCGCGGAGGTCGACGTTGCGTCCGCCGAGGCGCAGGTGCGGGGGCCAGGTTGCGGCGGTGCGCCAGGCGCGGACGGACGCGTCCAGTCTGTCGGAGAGCTGGTTGGCCGTCGGGGGTGAGATTTCGCCACGGCTGGCGGCCACGAGCACGGCCGAGCGGGCCGCGTGGCTGAGGAGGGCGAGGTCGCCGGCTATCGCTTGCAGGGCCCAGCTGCTGACTCTGTACCGCTCGGAGAGGGTCTCGGAGGCCAGGTGGTCCCAGTTGGCCGCGGCGCCCTCGACGCCGGGTGTGTTGGGTGCCCGAAGGGCGAGCTCCTCGAGGGCGCTCGTTCGCTGCCCGGGCGGGATGAGCGCGTACGGCTCGGTGATCACGGCGAGGTCGTTGAGGAAGGCCATTACTGATGACCTGGTTGTGGGGAGCTTCTGATCGTCCATGGTGCTGCGGGACCAGCGGGCGGCTACGTGAACGGCGGACAGCAGGCTGGCTTCGAGTTTGAGTGCTTCGGTGCCGGCGAACTCGGCGCGTCCGCCGGTACGGAGGTTGTCGGCGAGGGTGTCGGAGATCCCGCCCATGATCTGGGCGAGCTCGGCCAGCTGCGGTGCGGGCTGGACGCCGTCCAGCGGCTGGCGGGGTCCGCGGGCGAGCGGCGCAAGGACGTTGCGGACGCCGGCCTTGACGATCTCGCTGCGTCCGCCCAGAGGGAGCAGGGCGACCGCGTGCTGGGTAGTTCGGGCGAGCGGCATCCAGCCGGCAAGGTGGCTCCTCACGGTGTCCTCGGGGGTCCGGGTGAGGGTGTGCGCCCGGAACTCCAGTTGGTTGAGCAGGTCGGCGATGGTGGCCATCGGTCAGGCCAGTTTCGCGATCAGCGCTTGCAGGGCAGCCCAGGCTGCCGGCGAGATCTCGTCCGGGGCGCTGTCCAGCAGGTCGCGGGCAGCGAGCAGGGACGCGGTCGGGTCGGGTTCGAGGGTCGGAACCTCGGGATCGAGATCGCCGTGGTTGAGCAGCGCTTCGACTTCGAGTGCTTCCAGTCCGAGAGCCAGTCCGTCGTCGTGGTCGTTGCTCAGCAGTTGCCACACGGCGTTACGGACGTGGCCCAACGCGAGGGGCAGCAGGCTGCTCATCGTCCGACTCCGAGGCTGTGGCTCGGCTGGAAGAGGCCGACTCCGGCGGTCCGCTCGGCGCGGGCGCCGGGGCTGGGTTCGTGAGCGATGGGTCCCCAGCGTCGTCCGGCGGTGGCGATGTCGTGGTCGAGTGCGGTCTCGACCGATGCCTGGAGCAGTTCGCCCGTCGTGGGCGCGGGATTGGTGTGGGCGAGGATCTTGTCGACGGTGTCGATGACGCGTTGGCCGGTGGCGCGGACGACCTGTTCGGCGGTGAGGGTGTCGCTG
>CAZBMH010000005.1:0-70627 GCA_964492685.1 uncultured Micropruina sp. | reverse complement strand
CGATCTCGTTGGCCTTGTTCACCGCTCCGCGCATGCCCTCGGGGCCGGGGGTCAGGACGAGCTCGGCGCCGAAGGCGCGCAGCAGGGCGCGGCGCTCCTTGCTCATGGTCTCGGGCATCGCCAGCACGACCCGGTAACCGCGGGCGGCGCCGACCATGGCCAGCGCGATGCCGGTGTTGCCGGAGGTGCCCTCGACGATGGTGCCGCCGGGCTTCAGCTCGCCGGCCGCCTCGGCGGCGTCCACGATGGCCACGCCGATGCGGTCCTTGACCGAGTTGGCCGGGTTGTAGAACTCCAGCTTGGCCAGCACGTTGGCCTGGCTGTCGCCGTAGAGGCGGTTGATCCGCACCAGCGGGGTGCGGCCGATGAGCGTGGTGACATCGTCAAAGACGGGCATGTTCTCTCCAGTGGTCGGGTTGGTGTTGACTCACCGGGGCGTCGTGGCCGGGCCTGGGACCGCCGCGTCGTTCCGGCAAGGGGCGGTCAGGTTCGCAACGCTGTCAGCCCCGAAGGCGACAACACATGAAAGACGTGGCCGCGCCGGGGGCGCTGGCGGCCAGGATCACGTCTCGCATACGGCCGAAGCTAGCAGGCGTTGACGGAAACCCCATCAAAGATACGATCATTGAACGGGTGGGGTCGCGGTCCGCCGGGGACGGCGCGGCCACCACATCCTCGGCCCTCAGCCGTCCACCAGCGTCAGCCGGACGGCGACGTCGTCGCCGTCGTCCAGCCCCTCGGCCTGCCGGACGGCCCGCTTGACCGGCAGCAGGAACGTCCCGCGGGCCGAGTCGGGGAACACCGAGGTTCGCCAGGTCGTCTCGCCGACGCTGACCTCGACGCGGACCGAGCCGAAGCCCCGGGGCGGACCGGAGGCGAACCTGATCGGGTCGGCCAGCTCGGCCGGGACGGTCACGAAGTGCCAGGCGTCATTGGCGGGCCAGCGCCACAGCGGGGCGGTGAAGGAGAGGTCCATGGCGGCGGCTCAGCGGCAGCGGACGTCGGAGCCCGGGGTGGCGCCGCGCGTCAGGTAGTCGCGAACCAGCCCATCCACGCAGGTCGAGCGGCCGTTGCCGTAGGTGGCATGCCCCTCGCCCTCGTAGGTGACCAACACCGCCGACTCCAGCTGCTTGGCCATGGTCACCGCCTGTTGGTAGGGCGTCGCCGGGTCGCCTGTCGCGCCGATCACCAGCAGCGGGGCGGCCCCCCGGCCCCGCAGCTCGAGCTGCGGGGCGGAGCGCACCGGCCACAGCGGGCAGATGATGCCGGGGCCGAAGTACTTGGCCAGGATCGGGGCCTTCTTCTGGTCGGCGAGCCACTGCCGGTCCGCGTCCAGGACGCCCTTGTCGGTGCTATCCAGGCAGCTGATGGCCAGGAAGGAGGCCGACATCGAGCCGTAGTGACCGTCCTCGTCCCGGTCGTTCAGCACATCGGAGGCCCGCAACAGCGCCTCCCCGTCGCCGCTGACGGCCAGCGCCAGGTCCCGGGCCAGCGCCGTCCAGGCGGGCACGCCTCCGTAGAGGTAGGCCGCCACCCCGGTGACGGCCAGCGACTGGGTCAGCACCCGGTCACCGACGTCCAGCGGCTCGGCGTCCAGCTCGTCGAACAGGCCGGTGATCGACGACAGCACCTCGGCGGACGAGACCCCCAGCGTGCAACGCTCCCCGGCGCACCAGGCGGCGAAGTTGGACAAGGCCTTGTCGAAGCCCATCGCCTGGATCACCTCCTCGTCGTCGGTGATGTCCACGGCGGCGTCCAGCACCAGGCGCCCGGTGTGCTGCGGGAAGAGCTCGGCATAGGTGGCGCCGATCTGGGTGCCGTAGGAGTAGCCCAGGTAGTTGAGCTTCTTGTCCCCCAGGAGCCGCCGAAGGAGGTCCAGGTCGCGGACGGTGTCGATCGTCGAGATGTGAGCCAACAGGGGGCCGCTGTGTTGCCAGCAGCCGCGGCCGAAGTTGCTGGCCCCGACGATGAGCGCGTCCGTCTCGGCCTGGTCGTCCGGTGAGCCGTCCAGCAGGTTCAGGGCGTCGGTGGCCCGGTCGGAGAGGCAGGCGACCGGCGTGGAGGCCCCGGTGCCGCGCGGATCCCAGCCGACGATGTCGTAGCCGGTCAACCCCGTGTCGTCGAAGCCGCCCAGCAGCTCCCGCCCCGAGCCCCCCGGTCCCCCCGGGTTGATGAACAGGGTGCCCAGCGCCGGTGTCGTGGTCGCCCGCTTGCGGGCCAGCGCCACCGTGATGGCCTGCGCGCCCGGGTCGGCGTAGTCCAGGGGGGCCGCGATCTCCGCGCACTGGTAGCGGCCGCAGTCGCGCCAGCGCACCTTCTGCGCCAGGTAGCCGGTGAGCCCCTCACCCTCGGGGGCCGGGACGAAGCCGTCCGGCCGGGCCACGACGGGCGGGTATTGGGGGCGGTCGATGTCCTCGCCGGGGGCCGTCGAGATCGCGATGACGTCGGCGGCCGGCGCCGTCGGCGTGGGGGTGCCGGGGGCGCAGCCGGTCATGGCCAGCAGCGCCGCCACACCCCAGCTCGCCCACCGCCTCGTCGCCACGGCGAACACCTTAGCCCGCCGCCGCGGTTCGGACCTTGTGGGCCGGTCGCGGGCACGCGTCGGCGCGCGGGCACCGGATCGGGCCCTCCGCCGTCCGCACCAGGACGCTGTCGGTGGGCACGCTGTGCCCCGTGACCACGCCGTCGCCCTGCGGGGTGGAGACATGACTGCCGACCGCGGGCGCCAGCTGGAGGAACTCGACGTAGGTGGGCTGCTCGTAGGCCAGGCAGCACAGCAGCCGGCCGCAGACTCCGGCGATCTGGAGGGGGTTGGCGGGCAGGTCCTGGGTCTTGGCCATTCGCAGCGAGATCGGGTCGGTGGGCAGCCCGATCGTGGTGCAGCACAGGTCGAGGCCGCACGCACCGATCCCGCCCACCAGGGCCGCGGCGTCGCGCGCCCCGACCTGGCGCAGGTCGATCCGGGAACGCAGGGTGCGCGCCAGGTCGCCCAGCAGCGCCCGGAAGTCCACCCGGCGGGGCGCCTCGAAGTAGATGACCGATTGGTGATCGAAGTCGTCGCTCCGATCGACGTAGTCCACGGCCACCACCCTCATGGTCAGCTCGTGGCGGGCGATCAGCGTCGTCGCCACCTCAAGGATCTCGGCCCGGCGCCGGCGGTTGGCCTCGTCGCGCTGCAGATCGTCCGGGCTCGCGGGGCCCGGGCAGCGGGCGAGCGACGCCGTCCAATCGGCCACCTCGGTGGGTGGCCACACGCAGCGGGCCACCTCCGGGCCCGCCTCGGTGGGCACCAGCACCCAGTCGCCGGCGGCGTAGGGCCGCTCACCGGGATCGAGATAGTGAAGCCGTCCGTAGCGTTCGAAGCTGACGGCCATGACCAGGGCCATGACGGCAGCCTACGTCGCCGGGTCAGCCCTGTTGGGCGCCGAGGCGGTCCTTCTCCCGGCTCTTGCGGAAGCCGCGGTCCAGGCCGAAGCCGCCGCCCCCCAGCGTCACGAACAGCAGCCCGACCGCGGCGAGCAGCAGCTCCAGCTCGCCGAGGAAGCCCGGACGCCCGTCGACGAAGGGGCTCCACGCCCCCCACAGGACGAACGTGAGCGCGCCACCGGCGATCAGCAGCACCCCCAGGCCCGCCACGCGGACGAGCAGGCCGAAGACCAGCGCCACGGCGATCGCCAGCGACGCCACCCCGGTCACGAGCGCCATGATCCCGGGCTCAGGAATCACGGTCTTGGCGAACTCCGCCTGGGCGGTCGGGAGGTCGGTGAGGATGTCGAGGCCCCGCACGGCCATGATCCCGGCCACCACCAGGCGCAGCAGGAAGAGCCCGAGGCCACCCATGAACGTGTCGGTGGTGCGGCGCGTGACCACCACGGGCGCCGGCGGGGGCGGCGGCGGGGCGTCGGCGGCGGCCAGGGCGGCCTGGCGGGCCTCGCGCCGGGCGGCCCGCTCGGCGTTGAGCCGACGCTCCTCCTCCGACAGCTGCCGCGTCTCCTCGTCGACCTCGGCCGGAGTCTGCGGCCCCGAGGCCGCGTCGTCGCGGTACAGGCTCTCCACCCTGGTCGGCTCCGCCCCGGCCTCGTCGGCCGGGGGCGTGATCGCCGGCGCCAGTTCGTCGCTGATCAGCCCGGTGGACCACGCCCGAGGGCCGTCCAGGCGAACCTCGTCCGCCGGGGCGGGCGCGCCGTGGGCCGCGGGGGGCGCGGCATCGACCCGCGGCTGAACATGGGTGGCGTCGTCGGGGACGGCCTCCGCCCGGGCCCGCACCACCGGGGGCGCGGGAAGTCGGGGGGCGGGCACCGCGGCGGCCGCGGGCTCCCAGGGGCTCGGCTGGGACGCGCCGGGAATCGGCTCGCCGGGTTCGGTGCCCTCGTTGCGCTGCTCGGTCACGGGCGGTCCTTTCGCTCGCGGGGATCAAAGACCGTTCCATGTTTCCATCGCGCGGCACCCGCCCGGCTGACCGACACCCGCCGCGGGCGGGTTACCTCAGCCGGGTTGGGCGAGCGAGACCATCAGCGACTCGACCGCCAGCAGCGGCGCGACGTTGGTCTCCAGCGCGGTGCGGCAGGCCAGGATGGCCTCGATCCGCCGCAGGGTGACCTCCGGGCTGCCGCGGCGGGCCAGCGCCTCGATGTCGCCGATCAGCTCGGTGTTGATGAGCGCGGCGCCGGCCCCGGTCTGCACGGCCAGCACGTCCCGGTAGTACGAGGTGAGCTCGGTGAGAACCCGATCGAGGGAGTCGCGCTGGATCCGCTTGGCGCGGGCCTTCTGCTGATCCTCCAGCTCCTTCATCGCGGCCTGGGCGTTGCGGGGCCGGGCCCCCTTGGCGCCGAAGCCCAGCGCCTCGGTGAGGGCGGCGCGCTCCGTGGCGTCCAGGGACGCGGTGGCGGTCGCGGCCTCGGCGGAGGCGGCCTCGACGACGTTGGCGGCGGCGGTGAGACAGGCGCCGAGCGTCACCAGGCGGGCCGGGAGCTTCAGCACGTCGTTGCGGCGGATCCGGGCGTTCTCGTCGCGGGCCAGCATCCGGGCGCGGCCCACGTGCCCCTGGGCGACCCGGGCCGCGAAGGCGGCCATGCCCGCGTCCACCCCGTCGCGGCGCTGCAGTAGCTCCGCGACGGCGGCCGGCGTCGGGGTGCTGAGCTCCACCCGGCGGCAGCGGGAGCGGACCGTGACGACCACGTCGTCGGGGGTGGGGGCGCAGAGCAGCCAGACCGTTCGGGGCGCCGGCTCCTCGAGGCTCTTGAGCAGCGCGTCGGCACCGCGCTCGGTGACGCGGTCGGCGTCCTCAACGATCAGCACCTGGTAGCGGCCCATGGTGGGCGACATCGCCGCCCGACGGACGAGGTCGCGCACCTCGTCGACGCCGATCGACAGCATCTCGGTGCGGACGATGGTGACGTCGGGGTTGGCACCCGAGAGCGTGGTGCGGCAGGTGTTGCACCTGCCGCAACCGCCCTCGGGGCACTGCAGCGCCGCGGCGAACGCGCGGGCCGCGACGGATCGTCCGGAACCCGGAGGGCCGACGAAGAGCCAGGCGTGGGTCATCGCCTGCCGGGCGCCCCGACCGTCGCCGCCGATGCTGCCGTCGACGGCGCGCCGCAGCGTGGCGACCACCTTCTCCTGGCCGATGAGGTCCGCCCAGACGCCGCCGACGTTCATGGGGCCAGACTGTCAGGGGCCACTGACACCCTCGGCGAGCATGGGGGAAGCAACGGGGCCAGCCGCGCCTGGATCGCGGCGGCGAGGCGCCGGCGAGGCCACCGGGCCGGCAGCACCAGGTAGCGCTCCGGCTCCGCCTCGGCCAGCCGGAGGAAGTGCTCGCGGACCCGCTCGTGGAAGTCTGCGCCGGCGTCCTCCAGTCGGTCCTTGTGGGCGATCTCCGCCACCGCGTGCTGCGGGGCCAGGTCGAGCAGGATGGTCAGGTCGGGCCGCAGATCCTCGGTGGCCCAGCGGGCGATCCCCGTGACCTCGGCCAGGTCGAGCACCCGGCCGGCGCCCTGGTAGGCCAGCATCGAGTCGACGTAGCGGTCGCACAGCACCACCTCGCCGCGGGCCAGCGCCGGGCGGACGACCTGGTGCAGGTGATGGGCCTTGTCGGCCGCGTACAGCAGCGCCTCGGCGCGGGGGGCCAGGTCGCCCGTGGCCGGGTCGAGCACGATGTGGCGGATCTGGCGGCCCACCTCGGTGTCGCCGGGCTCGAACGTGGTGAGCACCCGCTGGCCGGTCTCGAGCAGCCAGGCCCGCAGCAGCGCGACCTGGGTCGACTTGCCGACACCGTCCCCGCCCTCGAAGACCACGAACAACCCGGCCACGGGTGGCTCACCTTCCCCTCCGAGTCGTTGCGGCTGCGCCGCGCGTGTCACTTCTTCTTGGCCGGGGCCCGCCGGGTCGTGGTGGTGGCCCGGCGCGTCGTCGTCCGCTTGGGGGCCGGCGGCTTGGCGCGCTTCTCGGCGAGCAGCTCCGCCGCCCGCTCGGCGGTCATCGCCTCCACCGAGTCGCTGCGACGCAGCGTCGCGTTGGTCTCACCGTCGGTGACGTAGGGGCCGAAGCGGCCGTCCTTGATGACCATCGGCTTGCCGGTCGCCGGGTCGCTGCCCAGCTCCCGCAGGGGCCCGGCCGCGGAGCCGGCGGCCCGCCCGCGCTGCTTGGGGGCGGCGTAGATGGCCTCCGCCTCCGCCAGCGTGATCGCGAAGATCTGCTCCTCGCCGGCCAGCGAGCGCGAGTCCGTCCCCTTCTTCAGGTACGGGCCGTAGCGGCCGTTCTGGGCGGTGATCTCCACGCCCTCGGCGTCGGCACCCACCACCCGCGGCAGGCTCATCAGCTTCAGCGCGTCGTCGAGGGTCACCGTGTCCAGGGACATGGACGCGAACAGCGAGCCCGTGCGCGCCTTGGCGGACTTGGGCGAACCCTCCGGCAGCACCTCGGTGACATAGGGCCCATAGCGGCCCGTCTTGGCGACCACCTCGCGGCCCGTCGCGGGATCGACCCCCAGGGGCCGCTCCTCGCCGGACGGGGTGGCGAGCAGGGCCTCGGCGCGCTCGATGGTGAGCTCGTCGGGGGCCAACTCCTCGGGGACGTTGGCGCGGCGGCCGTCGCCGTCCTCGACGTAGGTGCCGTAGCGACCCACGCGGACGTCGATCCCGGACTCCCCCAGCCGATACGTGGAGATGCCCCGGGCGTCGATGTCGCCCAGTTCGTTGACCAGCGCGTGCAGCCCCTGGTCGGCCGAGCCGTCGGCACCGAAGTAGAAGTCGCTCAGGACGGCCAGCCGGGCGGCGTTGCCGTTGGCGATCTCGTCCAGCGTCTCCTCAAGCTCCGCCGTGAAGTCGTAATCGACGAGCCGGCTGAAGTGCTCCTCGAGCAGCCGCGTGACGGCGAACGCCAGCCACGTGGGCACCAGTGCCGAGCCCTTCTTGAACACGTAGTCGCGGCTGGTGATGGTGCGGATGATGGACGCGTACGTCGAGGGGCGCCCGATCTCCAGCTCCTCCAGCTTGGCCACCAGCGACGGCTCGGTGTAGCGGGAGGGCGGTCGGGTCTCGTGGCCCTCGGCGACGAGCGTCTCCGCGGTGAGCGCCTGGCCGACGCTCAGGTGCGGGAGGCGCGCCTGGGCGTCATCGGAGGTCTCGTCCTCGTCCACGCTGACCACGTAGGCGCGCAGGAAGCCCGGGAACGTGATCGTGCGACCCGACGCGCTGAACGCGGCGCGGCCGGTCTCGAAGACCTCGCCGGTGGCGGAGTCGGTGATCGCGATCCGCTGCGGCAGCGTGGCGCCGATCTTGATGGTGACGGTCTCGCCTTCGGCGTCCTTCATCTGCGAGGCGAGCGTCCGCTTCCACACCAGCTCGTAGAGCCGGAACTGGTCGCCGTGCAGCCCCGTGTCCTTGGGGGTGACGAAGTGCTCCCCCGCCGGCCGGATGGCCTCGTGGGCCTCCTGGGCGTTCTTGACCTTGGACGCGTACACCCGCGGCTTGTCGGGCAGGTAGGCGCCGCCGAACAGCTCCCGCACCTGCGCCCGGGCCGCGGTGATCGCCGTCCCGGACAGGGTGACGGAGTCGGTACGCATATAGGTGATGAAGCCCCGCTCGTAGAGCTCCTGGGCGACCGACATCGTCCGCTGAGCGGTGAAGCCGAGCTTGCGTCCGGCCTCCTGCTGCAGCGTCGTGGTGCGGAAGGGGGCGTACGGGCGGCGGGTGTAGGGCTTGGCCTCGACGGCACCAACCGCGAACGCCGCCTTCGCCAGCGCCGCGGCGATCGCCTCGGCCTGCGGAAGGGCGAGCTGGACGCAGTTCTTGCCCACCAGCTTGCCCAAGGAATCGAAGTCGCGGCCACCGGCGACCCGACGGTCGCTGACGTGGGTGATCCGGGCGTCGAACGTGCGGGGGTCGGCGTCGGGCCCGGCGTCGAGGGTCGCGAGAATGTCGGCGTAGCCGGCGGCGGAGAACGCGATCCGCTCGCGCTCCCGGGCGACGATCAGCCGAGTCGCGACCGACTGGACGCGACCCGCCGATAGCTTCGGCATGACCTTCTTCCACAGCACCGGGGAGACCTCGTAGCCGTACAGCCGGTCGAGGATCCGGCGGGTCTCCTGGGCGTCGACCAGGTCGAGGTTCAGGTCACGGGTGTTGGCCGCGGCCTCCTCGATGGCCTGCGGGGTGATCTCGTGGAAGACCATCCGGCGGACGGGAACCTTGGGCTTGAGTTGCTTGAGCAGATGCCAGGCGATGGCCTCCCCCTCGCGGTCCTCGTCGGTGGCGAGGAAGAGTTCGTCGACGCCGGCGAGCTTGCTCCTGAGGTCCTTGAGCGTCGCCTTCTTGTCCGCGGAGACGACGTAGAGCGGCTCGAAGTTCTTGTCGATGTTGACGCCGGTGCGCGCCCACTTCTCGCCCTTGTACTTGGCGGGGATGTCGGCCGCCCCGGTGGGCAGGTCGCAGATGTGACCGCGGCTGGACTCGACGATGTAACCGTCGCCGAGGATGCCGGTCAGGCTTCTGGCCTTGGTCGGCGATTCGACGATCACGAGTCGCTTGGTGGGTGGTGCCATCGTGGCGTGCCTTCTCTGCGTTGAATCCGGGGTGCTTCGGGGACACTGTAACCACGTCCGCGGCATTCGGCGTCCCGCGGCCGCTCAGCGTGACCCCGCCGCGTCGCCGTTCGAACCCCCGTCATGCCGGCGCCAGGGACGTTTCCGCCCGCCGCCTCCGGTCACCCAGCCGGCGGCAGTCGGGCCGGTCAGCGGATGAGCATGCCGTCCGCGATCACGGCGCGCAGCGGCGCGAGGAGCTGCGCGCGCAGGGCCGCGGCGTCCGCGTCCAGCAGGTCGGCCACCGCGTCGACCAGGTCGCCCAGCGGGATGTCGCCGTCGCAGGCGCCCAGGACCCCGCCCAGCGCAGTGTCGACCTGGTGTGCCCGCCCGAAGCCGCGCGAGCTGCGAAGGACGATGTGCTCGGGGTCCTCGGCGCCGGGAACGCCCATGGTTTCCTGGACGATGCCCTCGGCCAGCCGCCACCGCCCGGCGAACAGCGCCGCCTCGGGCTCGTCCGCCCAGCCGGCGGCCCGCGGAAACTCCCCGAACGCGGGCCCCACGGGCTGCTGCACCAGGTGCGGCCACCGCTCGAGGCGGACGGCGGGGCGTTCCCGCCCGCTGTTGTAGAGGGCGAGCCACCCCATGCCGACGCCGACGATGCCGAGCTCAGCGAAGTAGTTCAGCCAGGCGTCGTAGCGCTGGGCGTAGTCCGGGGCGCCGGCCAGCCCGGCGTCTGCCAGCCAGATCTCGACGTACTCGGCGGGGTCGAGCCGCTCGCGCTCCAGGACGAGGGCGTCGCACCCGGTGGGGTCGATCCAGCCGCGCAGCCGCTCCTCCCAGGGCTGGTCGGTGATCGCCCAGTTGCCGAGCACCTGCAGCACCCCGCCGGGGTTCAGGTGCGCGGCGCCCCGCGTCACGACCTGCTGGACGAGGCCGTCCCCGGTCATGGTGCCCTCGCGGTAGACGAGCCGCTCGCCGGTGGGCGGGGACATCACGTACGGCGGGTTGGTCACGATGAGGTCGAACCGCTCCTCGGCGACCGGCTCGTACAGCGAGCCGAGCCGCAGGTCCAGCGAGACGTCGTTCAGCAGGGCGGTCACGCCGGCCAGCGCGATGGCTCGCGGGTTGAGGTCGGTGGCGACCACGCGGTCGGCGGACGCGGCCAGGTGCAGGCTCTGCACCCCGCACCCGGTTCCCAGGTCGAGGGCCGAGCCCCCGGGGCGGCGGATGGTTAGCTGGGCCAGCGTCGTGGAGGCCGGCGACAGCCCCAAGACGAAGTCCGGTCGCGTGGCGCCGTTGCGGCCGTCCAGGGTGGGGATCAGGTCGCTGCAGATCCAGCCGTCCAGGAGTCCCTCCACGGCGTAGGGCCGGATGTCCACCAGCGCGCGAACCTCGTCGCCCCGTCGTTCCAGCAACGCGTCGAGCGGTGCCAGCTCGCCCAGCGCGGCGGCGGCGTCGTCCAGGGCGACGGGCTGCTGCAGCAGCCACAGCCGGATCAGCGTCGCCAGCGGGTCCCGGGCACCGGCCAGCGCCCGGCGGGCCGGGATCGTGCTGTTGCGCCCCAGGGCCGCCACCGCCTCGGGCCCGAGCCGTTCGGTGATGGCGTCGACCCCGAACCGGGCCTGGAGGAACCGCGCCCGCAGGGCGTCGGCGGCCGAAACAGTGAGCATTCGCCCAGCCTTTCATCCGGCGCCCGACCACCGCGACCGGGGAGGGCGCGTTTCGTCGGCCCCGGCTGGCAGGCTTGTACCCGTGAGCGTGCCGGAGTGGATGGCGAGCGATCCGCGGCTGCGGCATCGACATCATCGGCCCGCCACCCCCGGGGTCGGGGTCGAGTTTCCCTCGTGGGTGAGCGCCGGGGTGCGGCGCCAGCTGGCCGTCCAGGGGGTGCCGCGGCTCTGGCAGCACCAGGCGGCGGCCGCGGAGGCGCTCTTCGAGGGTTCATCGGTGGCGCTGGCGACCCCGACCGCGTCCGGCAAGTCATTGGCGTTCCTGCTGCCGATCCTGGCCGCCACCGCGGAGGGACGGCTCGGCTTCGCCACCCCCGAGCCGCGCCAGCGCCTGGTCGCGGCTCGCCGGCCCCACACCGCCCTGTATCTGGCGCCCACCAAGGCGCTGGCCCACGATCAGCTGCGGGCGGCGACCGTGCTGGGGCCCGACACATGGAAGGTCACCACGCTCGACGGCGACTCCGACCAGCCGGAGCGCCGCTTCGCCCGGGAGTTCGCCGAGTACGTGCTGACGAACCCGGACATGCTGCACCGCTCGGTGCTGCCCAACCATCAGCGCTGGTCGCAGCTGTTGGGGTCGCTCCGGTTCGTGGTGATCGACGAGGCGCACCGCTACCGCGGCCTGTTCGGGGCCCACGTTGCCTCGGTGCTGCGCCGGCTGCGGCGGGTGTGCCGCCACCACGGCGCCGACCCGGTGTTCCTGGCGGCGTCCGGCACCATCGGGGAACCGGCGGACCTGCTGCACAAGCTGACGGGGGTGACCGACATCACCGTCGTCGACACCGACGCCTCCACGCGTCCCGAGTTGGACTTCCTGTTCTGGCAGCCCACAGACGACCCCCACCGCGAGGCCGCCGACCTGTTGGCCCGCTTCACCGACGAGGGACGCCAGACGCTGGCGTTCACCACGTCGCGGGTGCAGGCGGAGCTGGTCGCCGATCGCGCCCGGCACCGCAGCCGCGCCCCGGAGCGGATCGGCAGCTACCGGGCCGGCTACCTCGCCGACGATCGGCGGCGGATCGAGGCCCAGCTGCAGAGCGGCCGGCTCACGGGGGTCGCCTGCACCAACGCCCTCGAACTCGGGGTGGACATCGCCGGCATGGATGTCGTGCTGAGCTGCGGCTTCCCCGGGACCGTCTCGGCGCTGCACCAGCAGGCCGGGCGTGCCGGGCGGACGGGGCGGCCCGCCCTGGCGATCCTCATCGCGAAGCCGGACCCGCTGGACAGCTACATCTGCGATCACCCCGAGCTGGTGTTCGGCGCGCCGGTCGAGGCGACGGTGCTGCATCCGGAGAACCCGCACGTGCTCTCGGCCCATCTCGCCGCGGCCGCCCAGGAGCTGCCGCTCACCGCGGTCGACAGCGAGTTCTTCGGTGGCTCCACCGCGGCGCTGGCCGAACGTCTCGCCGCCCGGGGGGTGCTGCGGCTCCGCGCCGGGGGCTGGTACTGGACCCACGCCCAGCGCGCGGTCGACTCCATCGACCTCCGCGGCGCCGGGTCGAACTCGATCGAGATCGTCGACACCGCGACGGGACGGGTGATCGGCCAGGTCGACCCGAGCGCCGCCGACCGCACCGTGCATCCGGGCGCCATCTACCTTCATCAGGGCGAGCAGTGGCTCGTGGAGTCCCTCGATTCCGAGACCCGCTCCGCGCTGTGTCGCCGCGAGGCGCCCGGCTACTTCACTCAGGCCCAGGGCAGCAGCGATCTTCGGATCCTGGCGGAGGAGCGCAGCACCCGGCTGGGGGCCGCGACCGTCGCCCTCGGACGGGTCGAGTTCACGTCCCAGGTCAACGCCTATCTGCGCCGCGACGAGGTGACCGGCACGGTGTGGGATTCCACCCCCCTGGAGTTGCCCGTGCGGGCCTTCCAGACCCGGTCCGTCTGGTGGACCGTCGAGCAGTCCGACCTGGACCGGCTCGACCTCGACGCCCGCCAGTTGCCCGGCGCCGCCCACGCGGCCGAGCACGCCGCCATCGGGCTGCTGCCGGCGTTCGCGCCCTGCGATCGCTGGGACATCGGCGGGCTGTCCACCACGCTGCACCCCGACACGGGCCGGCTGACCGTCTTCGTCCACGACGGGTTCCCCGGAGGGGCGGGCTTCGCCGACCGCGGCTTCGAGCTGATCCGCCCCTGGCTCACAGCCACCCTGGACCGCATCGAGGGGTGCGAGTGCGAGGCGGGCTGCCCCCGCTGCGTGGTGTCTCCCAAGTGCGGCAATGGCAACAACCCGCTCGACAAGGTGGGCGCGGTGGGCCTCCTCCGGCTGCTTGTGGGCTGATCGACCGGCCCGACCAGGGCCGCCCCCGAGACGTGCGAATCCTGCGGCACCCCCCGGGAAGAACTGCCTGCGGGGTCGGGACGCCGCCAGCCCCCGGCCGTGACGACCGGCGGTGGCGTCGGCGCGGATCGTCGACGGCAACCCGGGCATCCGCAGCGGCGCGGGCGCCTCGACACGCACCGAGACCGAGAACTCCAGCAGGTCGCCGACCAGGCGGCACTCCAGGAGCCGGACCCGATTGCGCGCGGCCGCGGCCCGCGCCACCGGGCACGGGGCATGGCCCAGCTTGTACGCCTCGGCGGCCGACACCGCCACCAGGTCGGCCGCACCGCGGGTGGCGTGCGCGCCGACGACGAACGCCGTCACGACCAGGACCGCCACCCCCAGCAGCACGGCCATCGAGAGCATGCCGGCCACCAGGACCGTCGCAGAGCCGACCTCGGAGCCACGTGCCCCGGCCCCCCATAAGCCCCACACCGGGCTGGGTCGCGGCACCCGGCCCGCGACCCTCTCACCCGTCACGGCCGTTCCACCAAGACCGTCGCGGTCGTCGACAACGGGACGGCCGGGAGCCAACGGCCCCACGGCCGAGTCGTCACCTCGACGGTGACGCTCACCTCGGTGGCGGTGCGCGAGATGCCCACCCGAGCCCCCGGGGGAGCATCGGCGATGGCCCGTTGCACAGCCACCTGATCCGCCCGGGCGGCCTGGCGGGCCACCTCGGCCGCCGTCTCGTGGCAGCGGGCCGCCTGCAGCCCGATGGCCACGAGCAGCAGCACCCCCACCCCAAGCAGCGTCGCGGCCAGGCTCGCGAAGGCCAGCTCGACCGTCACCATCCCGCGCTCGGTTCGTCTCCTCATGAGGGCTCCTTGCCTCGTCGATGAGCCGAGGGCCCGGGGCAGGCACCGCCGACCGCCGGACCCCCGCCCCGTGCCGCGTCGCTACTTGACCATCCCGCTGATCGAGTGGATGAGCTGCAGCGCGAGATCGCTGACCGCACTACCAAACCCGCCGCCGATGATGACGGAGATGAACACGCCCACCAGGGCGATGACGGCGATCACGCCGACCGCGTACTCGGCGGTGGTCATGCCCCGTTCGCCACGGGTGAGGGGAACCAACTGCTTCGACATGTGGATGACTCCTTCCTGAGAGCCGGGGATCCGGCTACCCCCAACGTCGGAATCGACCGACGCGGATCACCCACGCGGTCAGCGGAACATGCGCTCCAGCACGCTGCCGATCACGGGCACGACGCCGATCAGGAAGAAGGAGGGCAGGAAGCAGACCATGAGCGGCAACACGCTGCTGACCCCCACCTGCCGGGCACGATTCAGGGCCAGGGCCTGGCGATCCCGGCGCGCCTCGCGGGCGAGATCCCGCAGCAGGCCGCCGAGGGCGACCCCGCTGCCCACGCTGCGGGCCAGCGCGCCGGCCAGGGAGGCGAGCGCCGGCTCCTCGGCCGCGGTGGCGCCCCACGCCTCCGCGTCGGTCCCACCCAGGGCGGTTCGATCGTCGACCCGCCGCAGGACACCGGCCATCGGCTCCTCGACCCCCGCCGCGATGGCGGCCACGCAGGCCCGCAGCGGCAGCCCGGCATCGATGCCCACGGCGAGCAGCGTGCACACCTCGGGCAGCGCCACCCGCAGCGCCTCGCCTCGGCGCGCGGCCCCTCCCGCCGGCAGCCGACCCAGCACGACGTACACCGCCCCCGCCACCGCGGGCGACAGCAGCACCACCCACGGGGCCACTGACGGTGTCGCCACGGCCCAGGCGAGGGCGGCCGCCAGCGCGACGGCGGCCCGCGTGCCCGACGGCAGGGCACCGGCCACTGGTCGCAGCCGACCCGCCGCAGGTCCCGCGCTCCCCCGCGGGGGCGCCAGCCGCTCGGCCGAGGCCCCGGGCAGCGCCAGGAGCACCGCCCCGATCGCGGCGATCACCGCCAACAGCCCGGCGGCACCCAATCCGCCCCCCTCGAAACCGGTCACCTCAGGCTCCCCCCGCCCGATCCGCCAGCCGCTCGTTCCACAGGATTCCGAGCACCGCGAGCAAACTCCCCAGCACCAGGCAGAACTGGCCGATGGCCGACCCCGACAGGAAGGCGAGCGGGTCGCCGCCCAGCAGGTAACCCAGCCCCAGACCGACCAGCGGCAACACCGCCAGCAGCCGCCCGGTGGCACGCGGCGCGGCCAACTCGGCGGCGACCACCCGCTCCACCTCGTGGTCGGAGCGGACGCGCTCGGCGAGCGAGTCGATCGAGTCGACGAGCGAGGCGCCGGTCCGGGTGGCGACGTCCCAGGCCGCGGCCAGCTCGCGCAGCACCCCGCCGCCCGCACCCTCGGACGCCCGACGCAGGGCCGCGGGGGCCTCGGCGCCCACCCCGATCTCGGCGACCGGGACCGCGAACGCCGGGCACTCCTCGGCCACGGCCACCAGGGCCGTCGTGGGCACCAGGCCGGTCCGCAGCCGCCCGGCCAGCAGCTCGCAGCCGGACACCAGCTGGGCGCGGGCCACCCGCTCGCGGCGCCGCCGACGGCCCCGGTCCAGCAGTCGCCACCCGAGCAGCCCGAATTGCCCGGCGCAAAGCCCCAGCGCCACCCCCCGACCGCCCGCCAGCGCGCCACCCACGACGGCCAACGCAGCAAGCACCCCCGCACCCACCAGCCACCGCCAGCCACGGCTCGGTTGCCGGTGAGCCGTCGGGGGCGCCTCCCCGCGCAGCGATTCCGACCGCCACCCGGCCGACAGCAACAGGACGATCAGCCCCGCGCACACCCCCGCCACTGCGGCCACCTCAGCACCGCCCGCCCGGGCGCCCGCGCGGCGCCATCACGACCCCTGCACCAGGGCCTCGAGCTGCTCGGCACCCGGGCCGCGGCGCGCGCACTGCCCGGGCGTGAACCGCCACGCGGGCACCGGACGACACAGGCCGCGCTCGTCGTCCAGGCCGAGAAGGTTGATCTCCTCGACCCACCGTCGCCCGGTCGGCAGTCGCCGGATGTGCACCAGGACGTCCAGAGCCGCGGCCGCCTGCGAGTGCAGCGCCTCGCGGCCGAGCCCGCCGATCGCGGCGAGCGCCTCCAGCCGCGCCGGGACGTCACCGGCCGAGTTGGCGTGCACGGTGCCGCAGCCGCCCTCGTGACCGGTGTTGAGCGCCGCCAGCAGGTCGCACAGCTCGGCGCCGCGTACCTCCCCCACCACCAGCCGATCGGGGCGCATCCGCAGCGAGTGCCGCACCAGGTCGGTCAGCGTGATGGCCCCGACGCCCTCGGCGTTGGCCGGCCGCCCCTCCAGCCGCACCACGTGCGGGTGGTCGGGGTTCAGCTCGCGGGAGTCCTCCGCGATCACGATCCGATGCTCCGGCGGCACGAGCCCCAGCAGGGTCGCCAGCAGCGTGGTCTTGCCGGTGCCGGTGCCCCCCGAGACCAGGAAGGCCCGCCGGCTCGCGACCACCGCGGCCAGCAGCCGGGCCGCCTCGGGAACCAGGGAGCCGCCCGCGATCCACTCCGAGAGGGTGAAGGCCCGCCGGGAGGGGACCCGCAGCGACAGGCAGGTGCCCGCCTCGGCCACCACCCCGAGGACAGCGTGGACGCGCGTGCCATCGGCCAGCCGGGCGTCGACGAAGGGGCTGCCGTCGTCGAGGCGGCGGCCCACGGAGGCGGCCAGCCGGACCGCCAGCCGCCGCACCTGGGCCTCGTCGGCGAACGGCGACTCCACCTGCTCCAGCCCCGCCCCCCTGTCGACGTAGACCCGCGTCGGGCCGTTCACGACCACGTCGGTGACGCCGGGCTGGGCCAGCAGCGGTTCCAGCGGACCGGCCCCCGCCGACTCCCGCCGCAGCGCCGCCACCGTGTCCCGGACGCTCGTGTCGGTCACGAGGTACCCCAAGTTGCGCAGCGCGCCGGCCACCTCGACCGGCCCGATGCCCCGCCCGGCGCGCGACAGGTGCGTCCGTACGTCCTCCAGGACCACGACGCTCATCGGCCCCACCCCGTGGCCGTCTCCAGGATGCGGTCGGCGGCCCGAAGGCAGCCGGCGCGGGCGCGGTAGCCCGGTGGATCGCCATTCTCGGCGGCGGCACGAAGAGCGGCGTCCTCGGGCAGCCGCAGCCCCTTCGGCAGGGCGATCGACTCGGCCACCGCGGCGGCGGGGACGCTGCCCCCCGGCTGATCCCGGACGACCAGGCGCGCGTCGGACAGCTCCAGCGCGTCGGCCAGCTGCCGGGCGGCGGCCACCGACCGCAGCGTCGTGCCCACCAGCAGCAGCACCGACGTCGCCAGGCGCAGGCTCTCCCGGACGTTCACCAGCGCCGCGCGGCCCGGGTCGATCAGCACCAGCTCGAAGCTGCGCTGCAGCGACGCGACGACGGCCGCCAGCGGCTCTCGGGTGACGTCGGGGGTGAAGCCCCGGGCCATCGACAGCACCGACACCCCCTCGACCTGCGGCAGTTGGCCGCTCAGGTCGCCGAGATAGCCGGCGGCGCCGGCCAACCGGGGCCACCGCCAGCCGGTGGCCTGCTCGGCGCCCATCAGCAGGTCGAGCCCGCCTCCGTAGGGGTCAAGGTCGACCAGCACCACCGCCCGGCCCCGCCGCGCGGCCCGGCACGCGAGCAGCGCGGCGAGCGTCGAGGCACCGACCCCGCCGGAGCCGCCCACCACGGTGACCACGGGCGCCTGCCCGTCGGAGCCCCGCGCCAACACCGAGGACAGCCAGGCCCGACCCTCCGGCAGCGGGATCACCTCGGCCCCCAGCGGCATCGACCAGCGCCCCAGCTCAGCCGCGTCGCCGCCGGCCAGGTACACCCCCGGCCGCCGGGGCAGCCCCAGGTCGGCCACCGCCTGGGCCACATCCGCCCCCAGGAAGACCGCGGAGGCGCCGCGCCAGCCGCCCGCCAGGGCCGCCACGTCGACGGCCCGCGGGTGCAGCTGGAGCGCGGCGGCCGCGCTGAACACGGCCTCCCGCAGCAGCGGGTCCTCCCCGACCACGGTGACCTCGCCCGGCGGCGTCTCCGGCGCGGCCCGGCGCCCCCACAGCGGAACTGATCTCACGACCGCAGTCTGGGAACTCGGGCCACCGAATCACCCACGGCGTTCCGCTCCGGGGTGCCGCAGCCCGGGCCAGTAGCATCGGGGGGTGCGCCACGATCCCGCCTTCTCCGAGTCAGCCCTGGACTGGCTGGGGTCCTCGGCGCGGGGGGTGGCGCTGATCGTCGGCCAGGGCTCGGCGCCGCTGGCCGAGGCGTACCACCGGCGTGGACACCGGCTGATGGTGCTGGATCACGAGCCCGCCGGGGTGTCGCAGTTGCGCCGCCGGGCGCCGGGCTGCGTCCCGCTGGTGGGGGCCGCGGACGCCCTCCCGCTGCGCCCCTGCATGTTTGACGCCGTGGCGGTCGGCCAGGGATTCCATACCCTGGCACCCGGCCTGGCGCTGTCCGAGTTCGCCCGGGTGCTGCGTCCGGGTGGGCTGCTGGTCGTGACCTACACCGTCCGCGACGACTCCGTCCCGTGGGTGCGGCGCCTGGTCGCCCGACTCCGACGCGACGACCCGGACGCCATGGCCGGCAATTACGGGGAGGACTCGGTGGCGGCCCTGGGCCACAGCGACTACTTCACCGACGTGCGCGAGCGCACGTTCCGACGGTGGGTCCCGATGAACCGCGCCGGCCTGCTCGCCATGGTGGCGCGGACGCCGACCGCCGCGGCACTGGAGGAGGCGGCACGCGCCGCGCTCCTGGACGACGTGGCCGCGCTCTACGACGACGCCGCCAAGCCGCCGGAGCCGCTGCTGCTGCCCTACCGCGTGCGGTGCTGGCGCGCCGAGGTCGACCACACGGACCTGAGCGCCCCGCTCTCGCTCACCGAGGGTCTCCAGATCACCTTGTGAGGCGCGGTCCACGCCGGGCGCCCGACACGTCGCCGTGGGCCTAAGCTGGGGGACGCAGCCGACGCATGAAGGAGCCAACGATGGCCAACCAGCCGGAGATCGCCGACCTCGTCAAGAACATCGCGGCGGACGTCACGACCATCGTCAAGGGCGAGCTGGAGCTCGCCAAGGCCGAGCTCGTCCCCCAGGCCAAGTCCGTGGGGATCGGGGCCGGGCTGTTCGGGGCGGCCGGCTACTTCGCGCTCAGCGCCGTGGGCCTGCTGTGGGTGAGCCTCGCGATCGGCTTCGCCGAGGGCTACCGCGCCTGGCTGGGCATGAAGGACTTCGGCGCGCTGGCCGCCGGCTTCGCCACCATGACCGTCCTGATGCTCATCATCGCCGGGGCGCTCGCGCTGGTCGGCAAGAACAAGGTCACCGTCCCCGGGCCGGAGGACACGATCCGTCAGGGGCAGGAGTCGGTGGAGGCCGTCAAGATCGCCGTGGTGCGCGGCAAGGGCCTGGCCGAGGTGGAGGCCGACGACCGTCGGGCCGCCCGCAAGGACGCGCCCATGCTTCCGCGCGGCTGATCGGCCCCGCTGCCCGCACCACGAGAACGGCGACCGGACGCGCGCCGTCCGTCCTCGACCCGCTCACCCGCCGAGGTAGCGCCGCTCACCCGACCAGGTAGATCCGCGACTCCCAGGGCCGCAGCAGCACGCCGGTGTCCCCCTCGTGCGTGCCCAGCAGCAGCTGTGCCCCGGCCACCGACGGCAGCTCCGTCCAGTCGACCTCGACGGTCCCGGACGACAGGTTGGCCACCATCAGCAGCGTCTGCCCTTGCCAGCTGCGGGTGTAGGCCCACAGCTGCTCGTGATCGGGCAGCAGCAACGCGAACCGCCCCGACACCAGAACGGGCAGCTCGTGCCGCAGCTCGATGAGGCGCCGGTAGTGGTGGAAGACCGAGGCCTCGTCGGCGACCGCGCTGGTGACGTTGATCTCGGGGAAGTTGGCCGTGGCCGGCAGCCACGGCGTGCCCGTGGTGAACCCGGCGTGGGGCGAGGCGTCCCACTGCACCGGGGTGCGCGCGTTGTCGCGGCTCTTGGCAGCCAGCCCCGTCAGGACGGCCGCCGCGGGCGCTCCGGCCTCGACGGCCAGCCGGTACACGTTGAGCGACTCGATGTCCTGGTACTGCTCGATGGCGGTGAAGCCGGCATTGGTCATGCCGATCTCCTCGCCCTGATAGATGTACGGCGTGCCGCGCAGGCAGTGCAGCACGGTCGCCAGCGTCTTGGCGGAGGCCACCCGGAACTGCGGCGAGTCGTCGCCGAACCGGGACACGACCCGCGGCTGGTCGTGGTTGTCCCAGTACAGGGAGTTCCAGCCGACCTCACCGAGCCCCTCTTGCCACTGCGCCAGGTTCCGCTTGAGGTCCGGCAGGTGCAGCGGCTTCAGGTCGAACTTGCTGAGCCCCGGCTGTTGGTCCAGCCCCATGTGCTCGAACGTGAACACCATGCCCAGCTCGGCGTTCGCCGGGTCGGTGTAACGGCGGGCGTGGTCGATGTCGACCTGCACCATCTCGCCGACGGTGAACAGCGCCTTGGCGTCAATGCCGACGGCCCGGTTCATCTCCTTGAGGAACTCCTCCAGGCGGGGCCCGTCCTTCACCATGCTCGGGTCGTAGCACAGGCCGCCCATGCCCGGGGTCTCGGGGCCGTCCACCAGGGGGAACGTCTTCGAGATGAGGTTGATGACGTCCATCCGGAAGCCGTCGACGCCCCGGTCGACCCACCAGCGCATCATGTCGTACACGGCCTCCCGGACGGCCGGGTTCTCCCAGTTCAGGTCGGGCTGCTGCCGCGCGAACAGGTGCAGGTAGTACTCGCGGCTGGCCGGGTCGTAGGCCCAACTGGACCCCATGAAGAAGGAGCCCCAGTTGGTCGGCTCCGCGCCCGGGGTGCCCGGTTCCATGCCGGGGCGGGCCGGACGCCAGACGTACCAAACACGCTTGTCGGAGGCGGGATCGCGGGACTCGACGAACCACGGGTGCTCGTCGGAGGTGTGGTTGACGACCAGGTCCATGATGAGCTTCATGCCGCGCGCATGCAGCCCGGCGATCAGCTCGTCCAGGTCGGCCAGCGAACCGAACAGGGGGTCGACGTCGCGGTAGTCGCTGATGTCGTAGCCGTTGTCGTGCTGCGGCGAGCGGTAGATCGGCGATAACCACACCACGTCGACCCCGAGCGCGGCGAGGTGATCCAGCCGGGAGATGATGCCGCGGAGATCCCCGATCCCGTCCCCGTTGCTGTCGGCGAACGAGCGCGGATAGATCTGGTAGACCACCGCACGGTGCCACCACGGGTCGATGTTCATGACCCCATCCTTCCAGCACTGCGCTCCGGCGCAATTCAGCCGGACGAGGCATGGGTCTGGACGAGTGGCGAGCGATCCGTGCGCCCCGGACGACCGGAACCCGGCCACCTTTCGGGGACGATCTCAGGACCAGCGCCGCCCGTGCAGGAAGCGCGGCGGGATGTCGGTCACCCGGGCCGCGTCCCACGGTTGGGTCCACCCCGCCAGGTCGAACAGCCCGTCGAGCAGCGCCGCGGTGAAGCCCCACACGTAGAGGTCGCCGAGGGTGAACGCCGGCCCGGTGAAGCCGGCGGGGTGGCGCCACGTCGAGCGGTTCGCGGGGTCGAGCAGGTCGGCGACGTCGGGCTGATGGACGGCGGCGATCTCCCCGCGATCCACCGGTGTCAGATCGGTGGGCACCCGCCAGCGGGCCACCACCCCCGCGACGTCGAACCCGCTGGCCCGGACGTGGGCGTCCGGCAGCCCGCCGAGCACGGCCACCGTGGCCGGGTCGATGCCGACCTCCTCCCGGGCCTCGCGCAGCGCGGCCTCGATCGGGTCGCGGTCGCTCGGCTCGATCGCCCCTCCGGGGAACGCGATCTGGCCGGCGTGGCTGCGCAGCCGGGCGCTCTTCTCCACCAGGACGACCCGGACGGGCGGCTCGTCGGTCAGCAGGATCAGCACGGCCGCCCGGCGTCCGCCGGTGCCGGGACGAGCCGCCACCACGTCGGCGACGGCCACCGGATCGGCCAGGCGGGTCGCCAGCAACCCGAACGGATCGGGGCTCACACCGTCACCCCGAGCTGGTCCTCCACGAGGTCGACGAGCTCCTCCAGCGAGGCGAACGGGCCGACCTGTCGATGGACGATGCGCCCCTCGGCGTCCACCAGCAGGGTGATGGGGATGCCCGGGAGCTTCAGCGGGCCCTCCAGGACCTTGTCGGGGTCGACCAGCTGCGGCTGCTTCCACCCGACCAGGCCCGCGAACTCGATGGCCAGCGCCGGCTGCGGGTCGTTGTAGTCGATGCCGAGCAGCAGCACCTTGCCCTCGGCCCGGCCGCCGAAGGCCCGCAGGATCGGCGACTCCTCGCGGCACGGCGGGCACCACTGCGCCCACAGGTTGATGACCATCGGCGTCCCGCGCAGCCCGGCCAGCCGGACGCTGCCGGAGCCGCCCAGGCAGTCCAGGACGAGGTCGGGCAGCCCGCCGGCGACGGGGGCGACGTCGGCGTCCGAGGCGGGGCAGTCGGCGATGCCCGCCGCCCGACGCTGGGCGTCCAGGTCCGCCGCGCTCAGCGACGGCGCCGCGGACGTGGCGCTGGGCTGGGCGGCGCCCACCGGGACGCAGCCGGCCAGCAGGAGCGCCGCGAGCGCGGCCGCCGGCCACCTCATCCGCGCGGCTCCCGGACGAGGGTGGCGGCGACGACCGGGTCCACCGGGCCGAGCCCGAAGGAGGGGCACAGCCGCGCCACCGGGCAGGCGCCGCACGCCGGGCGCCGGGCGTGACAGCGGCGCCGGCCGTGCCAGATGACCCGATGCGACAGCGGCGTCCAGTCGCGCGTGTCGAACAGCTCCCCCACCTCGGCCTCGGTGACCACCGGATCGCTGGCCGTCGTCCAGCCGAAGCGCTGCGAGAGCCGGATCAGGTGGGTGTCGGCGGTGATGCCGGGCACCCCGAAGGCGTCGCCGAGCACCACGTTCGCGGTCTTGCGCCCCACCCCAGGCAGGGTGACCAGGTCGCTCAACGTCGACGGCACCTCGCCGGCGAAGCGCTCCTGCAGCGCGGCGCCGAGCTTGATCAGCGAGTCCGACTTGGCGCGGAAGAACCCGGTCGGGTGGACGATCTCCTCCAGCTCGGCCCGGTCGGCTGCGGCGTAGGCGCCGGCGTCGGGGTAGCGCGCGAAGAGCACCGGGGTCACCTGATTGACCCGGCGATCCGTCGACTGGGCCGACAGGATCGTGGCCACCAGCAGCTCGAGCGGGGTGCGGAAGTCGAGCTCGCACCGGGCGTCCGGGTAGGCCTCGGCGAGGGTCCGGTTGATCGCCCGGGCCCGCCGCACCAGCGCCGTCCGCGTCTCCACCCGATCGGTCATCGGCAGCTCAGAAGGCGGCGGCGTTGGCCTCGACGACCAACTCCAGTTCCACGGGTGCGTCCAGCGGCAGGACGGTGACCCCGACGGCGCTGCGGACGTGAGCTCCCAGCGGTCCGAAGATGGCGCCGAACAGTTCGCTGGCCCCGTTGGCCACCTGCGGCTGCCCGGTGAAGCCGGGGGCGCTCGCCACGTAGACGACGCACTTCAGGACGCGGCGGATGCCGTCGATCCCGCCGGTGACGGACGCGGCCGCGGCGAGGGCGTTGAGCGCGCACTGCCGCGCGAGGTCGTAGGCCGCCTCCGGGGTCACCTCGGCGCCCACCTTGCCGGTGGCGAGCAGCACACCCCCGGCGAGCGGTAGCTGGCCCGACGTCCACACCTGGCCGGAGGTGGCCAGCGCGGGCACGTAGGCCGCCAGCGGCGTCGCAACGGGCGGCAACTCCAGCCCGAGCTCGGCCAGGCGCTGGGAGGCCGGGACCTCGTCCACTTCCTCGTTCATCAGGCGTCCGGGAGTGGCCGCTTGAAGTAGGCCACGACGTTCTGCGGGTTGGGACCCGGAACGATCTGGACGAGCTCCCACCCGTCCACGCCCCAGTTGTCGAGGATCTGCTTGGTGGCGTGCACCAGGACGGGCACGGTCGCGTACTCCCACTTCGTCATGGCAGCACCCTAAGGCAGCGGGCGGAACGGGGACAGCACCGGATCTCAGGTACGGAATCCGAAGGCCCCGGCGCCGCGCGCAAACAGCGCCCGAGGGCGACGATGGCCGCCCGGCGCCTACTGATTCAGCGGCTTGGCGATGAGGATGTCGCGCCAGCTGGCCACATCGGTGTGCTGGCGCAGCAGCTGGCGGCGCTCACGCTCCGTGAGACCACCCCACACGCCCCACTCGATGCGGTTGTCGAGTGCCTCAACCAGGCATTCACAACGGACCGGGCAGCCCATGCACACCGAACGGGCCCGTTTCTGGCCGGCTCCGTCCGGGAAGAGATCGTCCTGCATCCCGCGGCAACGTGCGGCGAGCGTCCAGTCATCCAACTCGGCGAGCGACACTGCTTTCACCTTTCAGACAGCCGGTGGGGGGTGTCCTGTCAGAGGGTCGACCTTGTACGACCATCCGGCATACAAACTAGGGCGTTTCGCCAGAAGGTCAAGAGACCGCCTTCGAAATCCACACTCTCGGACACAACGTCTCAGCAATCGGACCGATCTGGTGTTGCTTGGCGTGGGGGTCAGCGCATCTCGGCGAGATTGCGTGCCTCGCGTACGCTGGTCACCATGCGCCTGGGGAAACGTCTGTACTCGCTGGTGATGTTCGTCGTCGTCAGCGTGCTCGCGGGGCTCCTCGCCGCGGGCTTAGCCATCCCGGCCGCGGGTGTCGTCGCCGAGGTCGGAAAGGTCGGAGCGGCCACGCTGGTGACGCTGCCGGCGGAGTTGGAGACGCCGCCGCAGGCCGAGCGCTCCCGCCTCCTGCTCGCCGACGGGTCGCTGCTGGCCAACTTCTACGACGAGAACCGGCAGTACGTCACGCTCGACAAGATCTCGCCGATCATGAAGAGCGCCCAGGTGGCCGTCGAGGATCACCGCTTCTACGAGCACGGCGCCATGGACATCCAGGGCACCCTGCGCGCGCTGGTGAGCACCGCCCGGGGCGTCACGCAGGGCGCCTCCACGATCAGCCAGCAGTACGTGAAGATGGTGCAGATCAGCGCCGCCGCCGCCCGCGGTGATCAGGAGGGCGCCCGCAAGGCGCAGGAGAACACCGTCGCCCGCAAGGTGCAGGAGCTTCGTTACGCCCTCGCCATCGAGGAGAAGTTCACCAAGGACGAGATCCTCGAGCGCTACCTGAACATCGCCTTCTACGGCGACGGCGCCTACGGCGTGGAGGCGGCCGCCGTCCACTACTTCGGGGTGCACGCCTCCAAGCTGGACCTGGCGCAGTCGGCGATGCTGGCCGGCTTGGTGCGCAACCCGGTCACGACCAACCCGGTGAAGTACCCCCGCGTCGCCCTCGAGCGCCGCAACGACGTCCTCGACCGGCTGGCCGAGTTGAAGCTCGTCAGCCCCGAGGAGGCGGCGGCGGCGAAGGCGACCGGCTTCGACAAGTCCAAGGTGCGCGGCAACGTCCACGGGTGCGCGAACAGCCGCTACCCGTTCATCTGCGACTACGCTCAGCGCACCCTGCTCGCGCTGCCGAGCCTGGGGGCCACGAAGGCGGAGCGCGAGGACAACCTGTACCGCGGCGGCCTGACGATCCAGACCCAGATCGACCCGAAGTCGCAGAACTCCGCTCAGAAGGCCGTGACGAAGGTCGTCGACCCGCGTGACCCCGTGGATTCGGTCGTGGTGCTGCTGGAGCCGAAGACCCGTCTCATCGTCGCGATGGCCCAGAACCGCTACCAGATGGGCACCGGCCCCGGTCAGACCTTCTGGAACATGGCCGTCGGCAACTACGACAAGATGGGCGGCACCGAGGGCTACCAGGGCGGCTCCACCTTCAAGGCCTTCGTGGTTGCCGCGGCCCTGCAGAACGGGTTCGGCGCCAACGTCACCTACCGGGTGAAGCGCACCATGGACTTCAAGGGCTGGACGTTCGGCAGCTGCGCCGGAACGATCAGACAGAACTCCGACTGGCGGGTCAGCGGCGGCGCCGGAACCTACAACCTGTACACCGGCGCGGCGAATTCGGTGAACGGGTACTTCGTCCAGCTGGAATCGCAGGGCTCCAACCTGTGTGACTCGACCACGATCGCGCGGGATGCCGGACTGCGGCTGGCCACCGAGAAGTCGAGCGCGCTGGTGACCAAGTACAGCCACTACCCGTCGTTCACCCTCGGCGCCGCCGAGGTCTCGCCGCTGTCGTTGGTGAACGCGTACGCGACGTTCGCCAACCGCGGCGTGTACTGCGACCCGATCATCCTGAAGTCGATCAAGGCCCGCGACGGGACGAAGATCGCGGTGCCGGACGCCAACTGCAAGCAGGTGCTCAGCGAGGACGTCGCTGACGGCGTCAACAAGGTGATGCAGGGGCCGTACCGCTTCGGCACCCTGCGCAGCGTGGGCTACCTTCTCCCCGCCGGCTATCAGGTGGCCGGCAAGACCGGCACGGTGAGCAGCAACGCCGCCATCTGGACGATGGGTTACACCCCCGAGCTGGCCGGCGGCGCGATGATCTCCTACTCGCGCGATCCGCGCTTCAAGAAGTTCTGGAAGGCGCGCGGCCAGCGCTACCTCGCCGGGCTGGTGCTCCCCGTGTCCCGCTCCTATCTCGCGGGTGGTTTCGGCGCCGAGGTCGGACGCCAGATCTTCCGACCGGCGTTCGCCGCCGCGCTGAAGGCGTACCCCGCGACCAAATTCAACGAGCCGCCGTTGGACGTGATGAACGGTCGCAAGGTCGGCATCCCCTACTGCAGCGGGGTCGCCAACTGCACGTCCGTCCTTCGCGGGGCCGGGTTCGTGCCGTACGTGTCCGTGGTGGAATCCGACTCGCCCAAGGGCAACTTCCTGGGGCTGAGCCCCTCGGGGACGGCCGTGCAGGGTTCGTCGATCGCCATCCTGGTGTCGAAGGGCCCCAAGCCCGCACCGTCTCCGTCGCCGTCGGTGACACCGACCAAGCCGGGAAGGAAGCCGTGATCGCAACCCTGGCGAGGCGGACGGCCTTGCTGGGCGCGGCCTGTTTCGCCTACGGGCTGGCGGAGGCGCGCACCTTCCGCGTCCGGCGCTACGACCTGCCGATCCTTCCCGCCGGGGCCGCGGACGTCCGGGTACTGCACGTCTCCGACATTCACCTGGCGGCGCGCCAGCGATACAAGACCGACTTCGTCCGCAGCCTTGCCGGGCTGGAGCCCGACCTGGTGGTGACCACGGGCGACAACATCTGCGAGGCCGCCGCCCTGGAGCCGCTGATGGGCGCGTGGGGCCGGCTGCTGCGGGTCCCCGGGGTGTTCGTGTTCGGCTCCAACGACTACAGCGCGCCCCGCTTCAACAACCCGCTCGGCTACCTGGTGCGCCCCACCTCGCCCGAGGCCGATCGTCCGCGTCCGACGCTGCCGACCGAGCGGCTGCGGGCGGCGATGTCGGAGCACGGCTGGGTCGACCTGACTGAGCGCCGCGAGGTGCTGACGGTCCGCGGCGTGCGGATCGAGTTCCGCGGCACCGACGACGCCCACCTCGACCGCGACGACTACGCCGCGGTCGCCGGACCGCCGGCCGCCGACACCGACCTGGCCGTGGGCGTCACCCACGCCCCCTACCTGCGCCTGCTGGACGGGATGACCGCCGACGGGGTGCAGCTGATCCTGGCGGGCCACACCCACGGCGGCCAGGTGTGCGTCCCCTGGTACGGGGCCCTGGTGACCAACTGCGACCTGGACACGTCCATGGCCAGCGGACTCCACTACTACGAGGCCGACGGACGCACCTCGCGGCTCCACGTGTCGGCCGGCATGGGCTCGTCCCCGTTCGCGCCGTACCGCTTCGCGTGCGCCCCCGAGGTGTCGCTGCTCACCCTCCGCACCCGGGACCCGCAGGCCTCCCGTGGTCGATATGCGTAGCCACTCCCCCATGGGTTAGACTTCCCCTCGGCCCACCGGGCCAACGGGGTGTGGCGCAGCTTGGTAGCGCGTACGGTTCGGGACCGTAAGGTCGCAGGTTCAAATCCTGTCACCCCGACCAGCGGAAAGTCGCTCTGACTAGGAGGAATACTCCCGGTCTGGGCGGCTTTCGGCGTTTCGTGCCCTTGATGTGCCCTAACCGGAGCGCATGTGTGCCCACTACAGCCCAACGGCTTCTCGAGTCGGCGCGCCCCTAGCATCCGGGCCATCGACCAGCTCGTGACATCCGGTTCATCGGACTTGCACCGCTACCCGGTATGGTGAGCCTGGTCGTCAAACCCTGGAGGAGTTGCGTGCCAAAGCAGTACTGGCCGGCGCTGATTACAGGCATCGCTGCTGTGCTGGCAGGCGTGTCTGGCCAACTCATTGCTGGCTGGCTCAGCGCCCAACGTGACCGGGCCCGCCTTGCATGGGAGAAGACAGCGCATGAGGCCACACTGCAAGCCACGAGCGAGAGCGGTTCTCAATCATCAAGCGTGAGTTGTACGGCCGCATGCTGAACGACGTGAGCGTCATCCTCGAACAGTCTTCACGAGACGAAGCCCGCTACACAGGGCAGCCATCTCGCAATCCGGACTACACCGCGCTCAACGCCTCGCCAGACGAGCTCAACGCCATAGCTGGGGAGGCATCCCTGTTCAGCGAAGACGTTGGAGTGCTTGGCTAGGGACGTCATGGAGGAGGCCCAGTACTCGACTACATGCACGACAACTTCGTGACAAAGACTGACCGGGAGTACACGCTTCCCATCAAGACAGCTGCCCTACGGGCGGAGATGCAGCGTTCACTGGGTCTCCCCGTCACGTCCATACCCGAAGTCTCCACCGAGTAGGGGCGGCTCGCGAAACTCGGCTTGGTGGCGCACGGTGAACTTCCCAAGCCGTGCGCGGGGGAAGGGCCTAGCTATCGGGAGGACACCTTGAGCCGCGTCAGGGCATATGCCGGCTGCCTCCAGCCGCTCGTACGCTGACACAGAGGTTCGGTATGAGCTAACGATCCCCCTTTGAGCATCCTCGGGTGCCTTGGGGAGCATGTAGCAGCGATCCGGGCTGAACTCGACAAACGTGAGGCCGCTTCTTGCCAAGAAATCCTCCACCATGAGCGCCTCGACACTGACGTGGATGCCTGGCCCGAGCGATCCCGGAGTCATCCAAGACGCTCGTATGGACTGGACTTGGTTGCCGTCAACAAGAATGCCGTTCGGGCCGGAGGCGGCATCCAGGATCAGCTTCAGCACGTTGTCAAGGTCAGCAACCATGTGGGTTTGATACCGTCGGGCCTCCTCGATGAACCAAACGAGCGTCACTTCCACATCGTGCGTGAATACACCCCTAGTTCCGTCGGAGATTGAGGCCGCCAGCGAAGACCGAAGCGCGGCCCTGCGCGACCTACCTGACTGCAAGGTCACCGGATCGGCTCCGCTCTGGATCTCCACCCGTGCTTGGTCGTACAGCTCCGTGACACTGAACAGGAAGTCCAAATCTGCCATGGTGACAGTCTGGGCCACCCTCCGGCCTGGACAAGACCCGTCGTGAGCACTGAGCCGTGAAGACATCCTGCACGCGTACAGGAACCCTCTGCGGATCTGGGATCTGGGCGACGGGTTCACCATGATGATCGGCCCCAACCGGGCCGCACTCATCCTCGAAGTTGGATACGTGGAAGGCGACGTGGCGATGGTGATCGTCCACGCCATCCCGGCTAGAGACAAGTACCTCAGGTGATGACGATGCCCCGCACAGTTGAGGAGATCCTCCAGCACGCAGACGAGCTCGCTGCACGGTTCGAGGACTACGAGCCCGATCCCGCCGATGAGCTCGACCCTGGAGCCGTCGCGCTGCTTCGTGCAGCGATTCAGGAGCGGTCCGACGCCGAGCGCCAGGGCGTGAGGAACGAACTGGTGACAGGTGTGGTTTAGGCCGCATGTGTGAGCGGCTCGGTTAGCTTGGCTTCGAACTCGATGGGCGTCAAGCTATTGAGGGTGTCCTGGGCCCGTTGACGGTGATACTTCCGCTCGATCCAGACCACGATCGCCAGGCGCAGTTCCTGACGTGTCACCCACCGCTGCTGGTTGAGCACGTTTGTCTGCAACAGCGACCAGAATGACTCCATGGCGGCGTTGTCTGCGGCGGCGCCGACTCTGCCCATCGATCCGACCATGTCGTGACGACGCAACTCGCGGGCCATGGCCCGGCTGCGGAACTGGCTGCCCCTGTCCGCGTGCAGGATGCAGCCGGCGACCTCACCACGGCGGGCGACGGCGTTGCGGACGGCGTCGACGGCGAGCTTCGCCGTCATCCGATCAGAGATCGAGTAGCCGACGATGCGGTTCGAGAACAGGTCCTTGATCGCGCAGCAGTAGAGCGTGCCTTCGCTGGTCGGATGCTCGGTGATGTCGGTGAGCCAGAGCCGGTTCGGCGCATCCGCGCGGAACACCCGCTGCACGTGATCGTCGAACACCGGCGGACCCGCCTTCTTGCCCTTCCCGCGCCGTCTGCGTTGCGCGGACGACAGGATCCCGGCCTGGGAACACAGCTTCCACGCCGTCCGTCGGCTCATCCGCCAACCCGCACGCCGCGCCTCGTCGGCGAGGTATCGGTACCCAAACGTCGGGTCGTCGTGATGGGCGTTGCGCAGGGCGTTGATCCGATGCGCGCGCAGTACGTCGGCGTCGCGGACGGGATCGTTGCGCCACCGGTAGAAGGGCTGGCGGGCGAGCTTCAGGACCCGGCACGACACCGTCACGGGGATCCCCGCGTCGGCGAGCTCAGCAACGAGCGGGTACGTCATTTTGGGGAGCCACCAAGCCTCAGGTTCGCCTGCGACAGATACGCCGCAGCGCGCCGGAGGACCTCATTCTCTTGCTCAAGCAGACGGATCCGCTTCGTCAGCTCCCGCGCCTCGGTCGCCTCCGCAGCGGCCCGACCGGGCCGGTTGCCGTCCTCGACCTCAGCTTGACGCAGCCAGTTCTGCAACGTTGCTTCGCTGATACCGAAGTCAGTGGCGATCTGCTTGATGGTGACGCCGCCCTCACGGCTACGAGCAACCGCGACAACGTCCTCGCGGAACTCCTTCGGGTATGGACCAGGCATGATGACATCCTCCCCGCCAGCGCCTCCCGGCACTAACGATCAGTTGTCACCGATCCCTTCTTCACGCCCCCACGTGTTGGAAGCGGTCAGGGCGGCACGAGGAGCGGGAATGCCATGGTCGGCCATCGGGCTCTTCGTCGGTACCTCAGGGGAGGCAGCACGACAGCGTTACGGAAGTGGGATCGCGTGAAGGAGACCACCCCCTCAAGTCCGACTGCAAGGCAGGCTATGGCTGCCCTCGTACCCGTCCACCACGGTGAGGTCTTGTTGGAGGAGTCCCTTCGCCCGCTCGAGGTCTCGCAGAGCCGGCTTGCTGCGGCGATCGGCGTTCCACCAAGCGGACTAGCAGGATAACCCGCGGCAAGCGCCCTATGGCCGCCGAGGCAGCCCTGCGGTTGTCGCGCCACTTCGGCACCTCCCAGAGGCTCTGGCTCACCTCCAGATCCGCCACGACCTAGAAACCGAGAAGGACCACCTCGGCGGCACTCTCGATCGAATCCAGCCCCCTGATCCTCTAGATCGAGGAACTGGTGGATCGTGGTTGCGTGCCGGTTCCTGTAACCGTGACAGACTGGTCACCTGCTAGACGCTCAGGATGTCGCGGTTGCAGCCAGATGCGCCGCAGGCGGAGTGGCGTCTGCCATGTCACATCAGGGATATAGGCTGAGGCCCGTGACGACGGCTCTGCAACTCCCGGCAAGTCAGGTCAAGGCGCACCCAGTTCAGTCCATCCGCCGCGAACAGTTGACGGTGCTGAGCGTCGGGTATCTCGTGCTCGACGTAGTCACCACTACTCACGTCATTGGGCGCAGCGCGGGCGGCACCGCGGGAAACGTAGCTGCCAACTTGGCTTGGCTTGGGCAGCGCGCTGGACTCCTTGCTCGCATTGGTGACGACGCTGCCGGAAAGTTCTTGCGCGACGACCTTTTGGAAGCTGGAGTCGACACCACACACATCCACCGCAGTGCCGAAGTCGAGACGCCAATATTGATTCAACGGCTCACCCCCTCGGGACCGAGGTACCTGTTCAGCTGCCCGGTCTGCAACTACAAGTTCGCGTCTCATCGTCCAGCGACACGGGAGCAGGCAGAAGAGGCCGCTTCCTCCGCGCCCAAAATGCTGTTCGTGGATCGTGCAAGCAAGGCCTCGCTCGATCTCATGGCCCGTGTTCGGGCCCAGGGTGGGGTTGTGATGTTCGAGCCCAACGGACCCGGCCGCCACAGCCTGACGGCCGAGGCCATCGCTATGGCTGACGTTCTCAAGGTCAGTGACGACCGGGTCTCTTCATTAGGGAGCCTCCTCCACACGACCCCAAAGAACCAGGTGCAGATCCGGACTCATGGCGCTCGGGGCCTTGAGTTCCGAATCGGTGAGGGCGCCTGGCACAAGAGGAGAGCTCGGCGTGTACAAGCCAGCGACTCGGCGGGTGCCGGCGACTGGCTTACAGCTGGGCTACTAGCTCATCTCAACGGTGACCCCCGCCTCACCTACCGCAACATAAGTGCCGGCCTTGGATTCGGCCAAGCGTTGGCGGCGCTTTCTTGCATATTCATCGGAGCGCGCGGGATGAACAGCAGCTTGACGTGGAACCAAGCGAGCCGGCTCCTCGAGGGCCCCGTGACCGTGTACTGGGGTGACGATGACCCGGCCATGCGCCCGACGCCGTCCCTCGGGGACCCCGCGCAAGGCTGCCAAGCATGCGGAAGTCGCCAAACCATCGCCTATTGACCTATGCGTAGGGCTCACCCTTGAGCCACAGGCAGGCAAGCTGATCCGCTTGGCGAGCCTGGGCTTCCCAGTGGGAGCGGTCCAGGCTGCGCCTGGTGGCGCGGACAGCCAGGACTTGAAGGTTGCACTCGTAGGCCGCTAGAAGCGCACCAATTGAGAGAAGCTTGCTGCCGTGACTGCTCAGCGTCACGTCCGCACCACCGATGGGTTCGAGAATCGCCTGATAGTCGCGGTCAAACTTGACCAACGTGCGATACAGGTCAAATGGGTTCGTCTCGGCCGCGTAAATGAAGCTCGTGGGCTGAACCTCGAAACGATCGATAATCAGCTCGCGGTGTTCTAGGAGAAGTTGGTCGGCAAGCCGAGGGTCACGGGCGGGGAAGGGAAGCACGGGGCAGACCTCGTGGGGATCAAGGAGATCGGCAATCTTCTTCATGGCGGGACCTGCCCCTCGGCCCAGAACCGGCGCCCACACTCGAATGGCGTTGGATCGCGCTCGCTTGCTTCGACTCCCAAAGCCGGGCAGCTGGTGAGCGGCGCCGAGGCCGCCCTCTGTTATATCGCCGTCGAGTTTAGGGTTCTCAGTCACGAGCACCAGCAACTCCGACGGGAAACCTGCGGTGCCAGAGCGTCGTAGAAGAGCGTTCAGCATCGGGAAGGCCAGGGTCGTTGGGAACGCGCTAAGGTCAAAAACCACCGCGTCGATATCTGCCATGCAGGCCGGTGACGTCAGGTCGCGAGCGAGTTGGCGGCCCGCGCTTGCCTCGTCGAAGACCTCGGGGTAGTCCCAGCGGCGCAGGTCGTGTCGAGTCGCCAAGCTTGCGATTGCCTCCTCGTTCTCCACCCGTCGGGCCGTGAGTTCACCCACGATCGCTTCGCTCCTGGGCTGCGGGTCGATGAGAAGCACGTTCGGCGCGGACCCGGTGGCACGTACAAACCGGGACAATCCCGAAGTGGAGCGGGGATCGAATCCCGCCGACATCACGAATAGCGTTCGAGCGTTGTCGCGGCTTACGGTCCGGAGCACCTCATTGACCGCCTGCTCGCCATTCGGTGCCCCGTCTGTAGCCATCATTGGCGTGTCCCAGAATAGGGAAGGGTGGCTAATCTCATCACCAGTCACAGAAGCGTCCCTTGTCCATCGATGGTCCCTTCACCTGGGCGGGAAGCGGCGTCTACCATCCAACCTGACATCTCAATGAGCTTGCGTTCACGGAAGCCGCCGAGACCGAGTGGCATATTGAACACGGGGCACAATAGGCGGTTGAGATAGATCACCATATAGTCAGCGTTCTTGGATCTGTAGTTCAGTTCAATCCAGACCACGTTGTGCGCGATTGCTGATTTGAGGGCGCGATACAGCATCTCCATCTGCGGCGGCTTCTGTGTCTTCGACTCGCGGAGCTTTGCCCGGTCTGACATTCTCAATGCCGTCCCAGTCACGCCTGGTGGGTACGGGATTCGCGGCTTCCGCGCCTCATCTCTACTGATCCTGGCGATCCCGTCAACAAGCCGAACCACGCAGTCGCCGTCGGGTAGCTGGAGAAGCCCACGATAGTAGAGACGGCTTGCGTCTCGTGCGATCTTGTCCTGGATCGCGGGAGTCAACGCCAGTTCGCGACCAGTCGCATCCTGGGTCTGTAGGCGCGCCATTAAGTCTCCGCATAGTTCAAGGAACTGCTCGATGTTTGCACTGCCTAGCCTCGCGTAGGTCTCCGGCCCGAAGTAGTACGGGATGCCGCATTCGATAGTCGTTCTGAGGTAGGCGGCCTCACGAAGCGAGCTGCTTCCTCTGGCGGAGAGCTCGCTTTGCGCAAGTGGCAGGTCAGCGAAAAGGTCCTGTTGGCTCCGACTGCGGTCACGTTCGATCAGGACCTCCAGCTCGCACAGCCTTGCGAGGGCGTCGCGGCCTTCGAGTTGTTCGGTCTCACGCATCCACTCTGAGTACCGCGGCCCGGCACCTCCAATGGCGGCGATTCGCGCTCTCACATGGTCAAAAGGGTTATCCGCGACGTGATTCAGAGCCTCGTCCGGCTCCACTCTCATCAAGCTTGTGAGTGACGAGTCATCAGTAAGCATCCGATCTAGCGCTCCCGCAGCTCGCTTGTCAGCGATGTCAAGGAGCACGTTTCGAAAGCGGCTCGGCGTGAGAGTCTGACCCGAAAGTCGCTGCAAGGCCGCTGCGCTGGCGGTCCGGTCGCGTGCAAGTGCCTCAAGTTCAATGACGTCAAAGTCGCGACCCTCATCACCCGCGCCGAAAAGTTCGTCGTCCTCCAAGGCAACGTTGCGTGTCGCCATCCACCTGCCAACTGTGATGGCTCGGTTCCTGAGTTCGCCGAGCAGAGCGCTCCGTTGGTCCTCGGCCAAGGCGTGCGCGTCGTCCAGCATGATTAACGGTCGAGCAGAGAGGCGGAGACCCCCCACCGTTATCTCGGCCGCGGACAGGGCAATGAGGGAGAGCATCCGGCCGTGGCCGGTAGGCATCTCGCTAGGTGTCGCGATGATCTGGTCGAACAGATCAAGCAGCTCGTCCTCAGCAGCCTCCGCAGCACGGACCAAGTCGTCCCCGCTTGTGCCGCCCAGCCTGGCGAAGGCTCGAGTAGCGTCTGGAGTGATCGGATCGAACTGAACAAGCTCAGGGTCGGCGTTTGGACTCAGCCCAACGAACTCGAGTGAGGAACGCACAAGCCCTTGTATGACGCGAGCATCGAGCAGCTTGAACAGGAGGCGCCTACGAAGGTCAGAATCCTGAGTGACGTCGAGCAGTCCTGCGTAGTTCTGATCCAGGTTCTCCAACACTCCGACCACCAGAGGGCCGCCCGGCCCGAGCACTCCGAACTCGGTCAGGAAGGAGACCAGTGTTGCGGTCTTCGAGCGGTGCTGGTGGACATAGTTCAGTGTGGAGGCGGTTAGGCACTTCATCAAGCTTGTCTTGCCGGCACCAGGAGCGCTTCGAAGGACGTAGAACTGATCGAACGGTGGCGCAGGAAGAGCGTGGAGCACTTCAGGAGCGAATGTTGAGGCGAACATGCCGAGGTTGCGTGACGCAGCCTCGCTGTGCCGGGTTCGGAATGGATTGGGATAAGCCATCAGGGCCGATCCGAGTGGTGTCGTTCGTAGCGTGGAAACAGTGCCCTGCGTTCGAGGCTCTCGAAGCCCTCGCGACGGCGCCCGGTGCTGTCGGCCCACAATGGGCTGACGCTGTTGTTCGGCGCATTGTGATGCAGCACAACCGGTAGCGCGCAATCCTTGTACCCGCGGGCGGCGCACTTCTTGTGCTCGTCCTCGAGCACGGGGTCCCAAAACGCGTCGCAATCGGCCAGCAACGCCGAGTCGGTGACATAGCAACTCTCGTCGAACACTTGGATAACCTCAAGCCTCCATCGATCGGCCAGCCCGGCTTTGACCAGAGATTCTTCTATGTGGAGCTTGGCTCGCCTGCTAGCCATGTAGAGAAGAATGGTCGCGCTGTAGTCCTTAGCCAGCAAAGCGGGTCCATCTTCATCGGGCTGAGTGAGCGAGTCAGCGTGGTCGCGGAACTTATCGATCTTTCCGTCCAGCGTGACGACGCCCCCCTCTGCCGCCAAGACCTCGACGAGGCTGGTTCCGCTGCCATAAAAATCATCAACGAGCAAGACATGGCTGAAGGTCGATTCTTCGTCGCCTCCACCGTACAGGTTGAGTGCCTTCGCCAGCTTTGCGTTGAGGTCTGATCGACGGGCTTTGGGAACGGCTGGCCCAGGGACGAATTGCTCATGGGAGAGGTCAGAGTTGCGTCGGAGCATGTCGAGTCGAGCCCCGTCGGAGAGCGCGAACACGAGGATCCGGCGCTGCTCGACCTTGAAGGCATCCGTATTCAGCAATTGGGCCTTGCGATGGCGTGGGATACCGCTTGCCGTGGTCATTCGCTCAAGGACGGCCGGCCTGATGAAGTCGGGGTAGGCGACCGCGATGAGATGATCGACCTCTGCGGCGCTGACGAAGACAAGATGGCTTAGGAGGAAGTCCAGCCACCGTTCGCTGGCTTCCTGGTCCGGGAAGCCTTGCAGCCATCGAGCCAAACTCTCCATGAATCGCTGACCAGCACGGAACCCCTCATACGTGTCCCACTTGAGCTCCGCCATCGTCATCAGTTGCGGCACTAGATCAGCTTCGCGTTCCTCACTCAGACCTACGAGTGTGCGGAGCAGCTGGTTGGCGAGGGAGGTCTTCACTTCGCCCGCCTAGGCGCCCAGACGAACTTGGTCTGCTTCCCGCGCACCTGGACTGCTCGAAGGTATCGCGCCAGCAACGCTGGGCCCGAGGTCCCATCCTCAGACAGGTTCCAGCATCTGCTCCCGTCGGCTGATACCCGGTCGACCGACAACGAGAGATCAGAATATGAGAGGAGTTCGAAGTCGTTGCCCCCGACGTCCCCCCGGTCACCAATAAGGAGCACCTCGGATCTGTCCACCCCAATACGATCCACCACAGCTCGTTTGCTCGTGGCGTTCGGCACGATGTCGACGCTGTGGCCACTCTCTACGACCTTGAGCCTGTGGCCGAAGTCCGGCCCGAGAATCGCCGAAACCAGCGCGGCGACGTTTGCGATCCCGGTACCTGGGCGCTCCACCGTCAACTGCCACTGACGCGGCGACAGCTGCCACGCGTCGCCCACCAGCCGGGCCTTGAGAAGGTCGGCAGCCTCCTGAAGTTCTTCGGTCGGACTCGTCCGCCGCTCAGCAATCTCGTTCAGTGGCTGAATCACGCCTCCGTTATAGATTCCTACCAGCGTCGTTTCCCAATATTCTACCGGAACCCAGCGCTGAAGTTCCTCAAACACCGACGGCCCGCGCCCTGACGCCACCGCCACCCGAACGCCGAGCCCGAGCAGCCGGACGATTTCTGCCTGGACGTCCGCGGGCGGGGGGCCCGTCCGGCGGTTCGTTTCGACGCAGGTCCCGTCGTAATCCAGGACGATGGCTCGGACTCGGCGTCCAGCAACGATGTCGCTCCAGGCCTCCCAAGAGTGAACCCATGCGGCGAGATCCGACGAGTTCGAATCGCTCATGCCAGCCGCCAGAGCTTTGGCGCGGACGGGCCTTGAGCCGTCCGGGCGTAGTGCAAGCCGGGACCATGGAAGGTGGTAAAGCCTTCGACCAACCGGACTTACTCCGGGCTGCCCAGGGTCAACATCGTGAAGAGACCCGATCGTCCCCACGAGCCGCATGGTTCCAGCCAAGGTATCGAGCATGCCCACGGGGCCGTCGAGCGTGGTTGACAGGTCGACGACTCGGATCGTTCGCGGGAGAACTGCGATCGTCCGGTCGAGCAACGGCTGCGAGGTCGGGTCGCCTAGCGTGATGACCGCGGTCGACAGCGATCGTGCGAGCAATCCGACATGCCTTCCGTGAGCCATGTTCCGCAGATCTGCCAGCTGAACGTCGAGAAGACCTGTCTCGGCAAGTCGTGCCTCGATGTCGTATGCGGCGGCAACCTGATCCGGCCCATATAGAACGAGCGCGCGGCTAACTCCGGACGGCCAACTTGGCGCTTCCGCTTCAAGCATCGGCAGGGTTGTTGGGAGTTCGAATCCAGCTGCTGCCAACCACGTGGCCGCCATTGCCATAACGCTGTTGGTGGCGAGAAATCCGTCCCTAGTAGTCAGCGGCAACGTCACCACATCATCTACAGCGGCAGCGAGCTCCGTGCTGACATCGTCTGCATGAAGCTGGGTGAACAGGACCACGCGGTTGCCGGGTTGCGCGCGGGCAGCGCGGGCTGCGAGCCGCACATCGGGATGCCGAGCTCTGGCGCTAAACAAGCCCACGGCCGCATTCACCACGCGCACACCTCGCCCCATCGCCAAGCTCAGCGGCGTCACCGCTCGGGACAAATGAGTGCTCATCATCGAGTGGAGGCTGGAGGCTAGGTGCGCCATCGCGATCGCCCCACCACTGCCTACGAACTGGGCGTTTCGCCGGTCGAACTCTGCCTGCATGCGGACGACTTCACACAGGTCCTTGCTCTCCAGAGCTCTGATGGCTTCGTAGGTGGCAGCCAACTCGTGGAGCTCATCTGCGTAGCGCCTTGCCAACTCCCCCAGCTTTCATTCGAAACCCTGCCCGAAACGTCGCACAAGTCGTATCACACGAGTCTGACATTCTGAGCGCAATCACGCGCTGGCGAGGGTCGGCTGTCCGAGCCCTGGCGACGGCCGCAGGGGCCCAGTTGCGGAGGAGAACCGGTTCGTGTCCTCCGGATGCACCCTGACCGTGATCGACCCAGCCCATCGATTGGGTCAGGTCCACAGTCGCCGTGACGCCCATCGACTAGGCGCCGACCTCGGGTCAGCATCGGCGCCAACTCCCGTCGCTACTTGCACCAAGCCTCACGCCGACAGCGCCCGCCTAGCCAATCTTCCAGCTAGCTGGGCCTGGGATCAATGCGTGGGCTCGGGTCCGGGCCGATCTGTCGCACTCTCGGCAAGGAGCGCCATGCGCTCGGCGATGATGCGGTCGCGGCCTTCGGCGACGTGCTGGTAGACAAGCGCGGACTTCGGGGTGAAGTGGCCCATTCGTGCCATGAGTTCGGCCAAAGTCGCCCCGGCCTGGGCTGCCATTGTTGCCGCGCTGTGGCGGAGGTCGTGCACGCGCAGGTCCGGTCGGCCGGCGACGCGGCGAGCGCGGTGGTAGGTCTTGCTGAGGGTGTTCACGTGGAGGTGCCCCGTGCGGGCCGCATTGGGGAACAGCAGGCCGTCCGCTCCAGGCATCGCGTGCTCCTCGAGGTGACGGGTGAGCGCGGGGCGCAGGTTCGGAGGCATTGCGACCGTCCGGACGCCAGCGCGAGACTTCGGCACACCGACGGCGGGCTGGCCCTTGCGCCAGACAACGGCGCGCTCAACTCGAACAGTCATCGCCCTGAGGTCGACGTCCTTGCGTCGGAGCTCACTCACCTCTCCCCATCGCAGGCCACACCAGGCGGCGATCAGGATCAGCGCCCGGTACTTGTCGGGCATGTTCTCGACGACCACGGCGATCTGCTCTGGCGTGGCCGGCCTCGGCTCGAACCGACGAGGCACGTTTGCCGCATTCGGGATCTGGCACGGGCTCTCGGCGATCAGCGGACGTCGCCCGGTGGCGGCGGTGCGCATGATCGCGGCCAACAACGCGTAGGCGTGCGCACGGCGGGTCGGTGCGTGGGGCAGCAGCAGGGCGAACCACTCGTCCACATCGTCGGCGGTGATCTCACTGATCCTTTGAGCTCCAAACGCGGGCAGGATCTGTTTCTCGAGCAGCGCCCCGTAGAGGTCCCGCGTCCGTGGCTTCAACGGTTCTCCGCTGCGTGTGCGGCGGGTCTGGAGCCATTGGACCGAGTAGTCCGCCAGCGTCGGGGTGACCGTCTTGGCCGCCGGGGCGGGTGGCTTCCATTTGTGCTCCACGATCTCGGCCTGGCGCATCGCCAGCCATTGGTCGGCGTCCATTTTCGCCAGGAACGTGACCGGGCCGTTGTGGCGCTCTCCATCGGGACCGAGGTAACTCGCCTGGTAGCGACCTGAGGGGAGCTTCTTGATCTTGCCGAATGATCGGCGTGAACGCTTCCGTGTCACCGGCCGCGGTGCGGTGTCCGGGCCCCCTGCAGACATCCAGTCACCCCTTGTTCGGTCGCGAGGTGCATTGTCACCTTGGAGGTGAGGGTCGCAGTTCGAGATGCCCTGTCACCTTCCGCCGTGCCCTAAACGTACCCTAGCGTTAGGGCACGCGTGCCCTAACGTGCCCATTTGTGCCTATTCAGCGGTTCGGGCAGCCGTGCTGTATGCCCTTGTCAGATGTACGATTTGGCTTGTCAGGGCCGGGTCAGAATTGCCCTAGGTGAGATGTTCAAATCCTGTCACCCCGACCAGCGGAAGGCCGCTCTGACAAGGGATTCCATCCCGAGTCGGGGCGGCTTCCTCTTCTCCCGTGCCGGCACGCCCCTCAGATCAGGCAAACCTCGAAAGCCCGACGACCAGGCCGCTCTCGCAGCGACCGTTCGAGGCGCGGCTGGGGCTGATCCTCCCGCTGGGTGCCGCACGCCGGCCAGGCCGGGCCAGCCCGCCAGCTCAGGCGGCGGGCAGCAGCTCCGCCAGCAGAGCCTCGACGCGGGCGCGGATCTCGTCGCGGATCGGCCGGACGGACTCGATGCCCTGGCCGGCCGGGTCGGCGAGGACCCAGTCCTCGTAGCGCTTGCCGGGGTAGAACGGGCAGGTGTCGCCGCAGCCCATGGTGATGACGACGTCGGAGGCGACGACGGCCTCGTTGGTGAGCACCTTCGGGTGCTCGGCGGTGATGTCGATGCCCTCCTCGGCCATCGCCATCACGGCGACCGGGTTGATCGAGTCCGCGGGCGCGGAACCGGCCGACAGCACCTCCACCCGACCCTCGCCGAGGTGGCGCAGGTAGCCGGCGGCCATCTGGGAACGCCCGGCATTGTGGATGCACACGAACAGCACGGTGGGCTTCGACATCGACGCTTCTCCTTCTGCCGCCGCGCCGCCCGAAGGGTTGACGGTCACGGTGACTCAGCTAATATTGCCTCAATAGTCATGGAGGCAAATCCGAATGTCAACCGCCGAGCTGGAGTCCCGGGCCCGCGCGTACGCGGCCCTCGGTGAGCCCTGTCGGCTGGCGATCGTCGATCTGCTGGCACGCACCGATCTGGCCTCCGGGGAGCTCGCAACCCAGCTGGGGCTGCCGACCAACCTGGTCGCCCACCACCTGCACGTCCTCGAGTCGGCCGGGCTGATCGCCCGCCGCCGTTCCGAGGGGGACGGTCGGCGCAGCTACGTCTGCCTCACGCCCGCGGGGGATCGTCTGCTGGGACTCATCCCGCTGCCCAGGCCGCGGCGGGTCGCCTTCGTCTGCTCCCACAACTCCGCCCGCTCGCAGCTGGCCGAGTACTACTGGCGTTCGGTGAGCGACGTCCCGGTGCTGTCGGCGGGCACGCATCCGGCGCGCGGCGTCAACCGCCGGGCCGTCGCGGTCGGCCGGCGCCACGGGCTCGACCTCACCACGGCCGCCCCCAAGCTGGCGGCCGACGTCCTCGCCGGGGACGAGCTGCTGATCGCCGTGTGCGACCGCGCCTACGAGGAGCTGGACGCTCGCCCGCTGCACTGGTCGATCCCCGACCCCACCCGCCGCGGCGACTCCCGCGCCTTCGACGAGGTCTTCGGCGACATCGCCCGCCGGGTCGACGCGCTGGCCGCCAGCATGGACGCCGCGCCCCGCCTACCGGGCTGACCAGGCCAGCGCCGCAGCGCCGAGCAGCCCCGAGCGCGCGCCCAGGTCCGCGGTGATGAGCGGCGCCGTTCCGCCCTCGGCCCGCAGCGCGGCGGCGAGCGCGGCGTGAAGCGGGCCGTCGGCGGCCCCGAGCCCGCCGCCAAGGACGAAGGCCTCCGGGTCGAGCACCCGCTCCAGGGTCGCCAGGGCGGACCCGAGGGCCGCGCCCGCGCTCGTGAGGACGGCCAGTGCGACCGGGTCGAGCCGCTCGCTGAGCTCCCGAGTGGTCGACGCCTCGCCGGTCAGCGCCAGGTACCGCTCGGCGATGCCGGCCCCGGAGGCGAAGCGCTCCAGGTTGCGCACCGGCGCCTCGCCGACCACGGAGGGGGCGGGCCATTCGCCGAACCCGATGGCGCTCCCGTGTGCGCCCGCCCACGGCACCGAGTCCAGGACGAGGGTGCTCGACAGCCCGGTGCCCAACGACACGTAGAGGAACGACCCGAGCCCCCGCCCGGCCCCGATCCACGCCTCGCCGCGGGCACCGAGTCGGACGTCGGAGTCGACCCGCACGCCGACGCCCGCGAACCCGGCCTCCGCGAGGGCCCCCGCCAGGACGCGATCGGGCTGCTCCGACCAGGTGAGCACCTCGTGGGACAACAGCCGACCGTCCGGGCCCACGTACTCGGGGAAGCCGGCGGCCGCGCCGACCAGGCGTCCGAACCGGGCGCTCTCGGGCGCGAAATCGAGGACGGCCTGCCGGACCCGGCCCAGGTCGTCCACCGGCGAGCCGGGCACCGACGTGTCGATCCGGTGCTCGGCCAGCACCGTCCCGTCGGCGTCGACAAGCCCCAGGAGCGTCTTGGTGCCCCCCACGTCGACGGCGAGCACGACCTCGGCGGTCACTGGGCCCGCCGGAACAGGGTGGCCTGGAAGTGGTAGGCGTCGCCGCGGTAGGTCACCCGTCCGAGCAGGACCGGCAGCCCCGACACGTCGAACGCGATCTCGTCCCCGACCAGCACCGGCGTCCCCGCGCCGATGCCGAGCTGCCCGGCGACCTCGGGGCTCGCTCCCTCGGCGCTCATCGTGTAGTCGCTCTGGGTGACCTGCACGCCGCATTCGGCCTCGAGGCGCTCATACAGCGACCCCGTCTCCCATTCCAGCTCCGCCAGGCCGCGGGTGCGCGACACCGGGAGCACCGAATGATCGACGCAGATGGGCGTGCCGTTGAGGCTGCGGAGCCGCACCAGCTCGAAGACGTCCGCGGCGGGCGCGATCGCCAATTGCGTCGACTCACCGATCACGGCCGGCCGCACCCGCGACTGCAACACCTGGGAGGTGGCAACCAGCCCCCGCGCCCGCGCCCGCTCGGTGAAGCTGGCCAGCTCCGCCCGGTCCCAGACGCTGCGCGCCTTGACGAACCAACCCCGGGCCGGGGAACTCTCCACCTGGCCCTCCTCGGCCAGCGCCGCGAGTGCCTCGCGCAGTACCGTCCGACTCACCCCCAACTTTGCGGCGAGGTCCCGCTCCCCGGGCAGCCGCTCGCTCGGCGGGAAGACGCCCGAGGCGATGAGGTCCAGCAGGCGGGCGCGCGCCCTCGCCGCGCTGCGCCCGACCGGGACTGGAGTGCTCGACATCGTGCCACCGCCTACTCAGGGACGGGTGAGGTCGCCCGCCGCCGACTGGTCAACATACAGCCTGGCCCCGGGGATCACGCGGTAGACGGTGGCGGGCCACGAGGGGTCGTAGCCCTCGCCGTCCAGAAGCCGTTCGACGGCGGCCCGCTTGTCCGGCCCGACGACGACCATCACCGCGCGGCGGCTCACCTGGGCGATGGTGCCGACCCCGACGGTGATGCCGTGGGTGGGGACGTCGTCGAGGCCGTCGAAGTCGGGGAAGGTCGCCAGGTTGTCGCGCCGGGTCTGCTCGGCCAGCGTGACGACGCGCGTGGTCGAGTCCAGCGAGGTCCCGGGCGGATTGAAGGCCACGTGCCCGTCGCCGGCGCCGGAGGCGAGGATGAACAGGTCCACCCCGCCAGCCCGCCGCAACCGGCCGTCGTAGGCGCCCGGGTCGCTTGGATCCGGCCCCCACACGCGGTCGTCGCTCACGCGCCGCTCCGGCGCGACCTCCGCGTTGAACACCGCCTGGATGTCCTCGTGCGCAAAGCGGCGGCAGGAGAAGTGGAGGTCCGCGGCCGGCTGGGTCCAGCCGTCCCCGGCGGGCAGGGCATAGTCGTCCATCATGGCGATGACAAGGTGAGAGAGGTCGCTGCCGCGTCGGCCGAATTCGCGCCCCATCGCCTCGTAGGTGCTCATCGGGCTGCGTCCCCCGGGGCATCCCAGGACGAAGGTGCGACCGTCGCGACCGGCGGCCTCGACGAGGTCGACGATCTCCACAGCCAACTGTCGGCCGAGTTCCTCGGCGCTGGGGAAGACGGTGACGCGCTCCCGCACGGGGATCGACGCACTGGGGGCTTCCATTTCTTTCACTTTCTCCTATTCCTTGACCGCCCCAGCGGTGATGCCCGTGATCAGGCGCCGCTGCAGGAAGATGTAGAGGATCAGCACCGGCAGGGCCACCAGGACGGCGGCTGCGGCGGTGACCGACGCGTTGAAGTTGCGGGTGTTGCCCGCGAAGAACGACAGCGCCAGCGGCGCGGTCTGCACATCGGGGTTCTGCGCCACCAGGACGAGCGGCATCAGGAACTCGTTCCAGGTGAACAGGAACAGCAGCGTCGCCAACGTGGCGATCGCCGGCAGCGACAGCGGCAGGTAGACCCGGGTGAGGGCCCGCCACCGGCTGGCGCCGTCGACCTGTGCGGCGTCCAGGAGTCCCTTGGGGATGGCGTCGTAGGCCGTCCGCATCCAGAAGACCCCGAGCGAAACCGACGTGGCGATCTGCGGCAGGATGAGCGCCCAGTAGGTGTTGAGCAGCCCTATGCCGTCCAGCAGGTAGTACAGCGGGATGATGAGGCCCTCGTAGGGCATGACCAGGCCGATCAACAGGAAGCCGGCGAGCAGGGCCTTGCCCGGGAAGCGCATCGTGGCGAACGCGTAGCCTGCGATGACCGACAACACGATGGACCCGACCACGACGCCGAGCGCCACCACGGCCGAGGAGAACAGCGCCCGGTCGAAGCCGCCCTGGCTCCACGCGTCCACGAAGTTCTCCAGGGTGGGATGGCTCGGCAGCTGAAAGCCGCTGGGACGCTCGGAGCGCGGGGTCACCGCGAGCGCCAGGATCGAGGCGAACGGGTAGAGCGCCAACAGCGCCCCCACGATCAGGATCAGGTGGCCGACGACCGACTCGGTGTTACGCCGCTGCATTCTTCGCCCTCCTGCCCACTCGCCGCGCGTCATCGCGCAGGAGCACCATGACCAGCCCCACCATGGCGAGGATCAGGACGGTGATCAGGACCGACTGCGCGCTCGCCCGACCGACGTCCCGGGTGACGAAGGCGTCCCGATAGACGTAGTAGGACGGGACGGTCGTGCTCGTCCCCGGACCGCCGGCCGTGGTGTTCCAGACGATGTCGAAGTTCCGGAGGGCCGCCGTGATCATCAGCACCAGCGCGACCCGCATCTCCCCCCGGAGCCCCGGCAGGGTCACCGCGAGGAACTCCTGCACCGGCCCCGCGCCGTCGAGCTGGGCGGCCTCGTACAGGTCGGAGGAGATCTTCTGGACCCCGCTCACGAACAGGACGAACGCCAGGGAGAACATCACCCAGGTGCCGATGAGGCCCACCGCGGGGAGCGCGGTGTCGAAGTCGCCCAGCCAGGCGCGGGTCACCGCGCCGAGCCCGAGGGCGCGCAACACCGTGTTCGCGGGCCCCTCCAGGTCGTAGATCCACCGCCACGCAATGGCGACCACGACCGACGACAGGATGTAGGGGACGAACAGGACGGCGCGGAAGAACGGCAACGCCCGGACCTTGATCCGCCCGATCACGCCGACGACCAGCAGCGCGAACAGGATGGGCAGCGCCGCGTAGAACACGATGAAGACCATCGAGTGGCCCACCGCGGCCCAGAACTTGGCGCTGGTCAGCACGTCGGCGTAGTTCTCCAGGCCGACCGACGTTGCCTCCGTGATCCCGTCCCACTCGAACGTCGAGATCCAGATCGACTCGACGACCGGACGGATCATGAAGACCACGTAGAACAGCAGGGCGGGCGCCAGGTAGAGGTACGCCGACCACTGCACCGAGCCGTCGGCTCGGATCCGGTGCGGGGGCCGCAGCCCCCGCACCGAGGTCCGACCGGTCACTTCTCCGTGTGGAAGTCGGCCCAGTCCTGCTGCACCTGACCGAGCAGCTTGTCCGAGGTGATTCGCCCGGTCATCAGCTCCTGCAGACCGGAGGTGAACGTGTCGAACATGGTGTTGGTCGCCCAGTCGTACCAGTAGAGCGAACCGTTGGTCGACAGCTGCTGCTTGGAGGCGGCGACGAGGGCGGTGAACATCGGGTCGGTCGAGGTGACCCCGTCGGCCGCGATCGGCACCCGGTTGACCTCGGCCAGCAGGGCGGCGTTCTTCGGGTCGTTGATCATGCCGACGAACGCGATGGCCGCCGGGGTGAGCTTCGACTTGGCCGACACGTGCCAGTTCAGGCCGAACGAGCCGCTGGAGGCGCCGCCGTTCACCGACGACTTCGGCGCCGCCATGAAGCCGAACGTGTCGCCGTCGGAGATGGTCCCTGCCTGCCAGTTGCCGGCGAACAGGAACACACCCTTGCCCTTGGCGAAGGCCGCCGCGGCGTCGTCCGGGCTCCGGGCGTCGTAGCCGTCGGCGAAGTAGCCGTCCTTCACCCACGACGTCCACGTGTCCAGGGCCGTCCGGTTGGTCGCGTTGTTGAAGTCGGCCCCGCTCTTGCCCGTGATCCAGCCGACCGTGTCCGCCGCCGGGGTCATCGCGCCCTGGACGACAGAGAAGGCCTGCATCGCGGTGGCCTTGTCGGAGTTGCCGAGCATGATCGGAATCTCCTTGGCCTCCTTGGCCTTGGCCAGCGCCGCGGCCAGCTCGTCGAACGAGGTCGGGGCGGCGAGGCCGAGGCCCTCCAGCTTGGTCTTGTTGTAGAAGACCCCCACCATCTGGTTGTCGGGGGCCAGGCCGAACAGCGTGCCGGAGCCGAAGGTCTTGCCGTCGGGCGACCACTGCAGCTGGCTGATCGCGGCGCCGGCGGCGGCCCGGTAGCCGTAGGCGTCGGCGACGTCGTCCAGCGGACGCAGCAGGCCGGCCTTGACGAGCGCGCCGTCGGTGGCCCACCCCTGGTTGCCCTGCGCGACGTCGGGGGCGTCGGTGGAGTTGAGCGCGTTGACGACGGTGGCGGTCAGGTCGTTGAAGCTCTTGTACTGGATGTCGACCTTGACGTTGGTGAACGCCGCCTCGTACTTGGGGACGATCAGCTTCATCAGCGACTCCTCGCCCTGGTCGGCCCACACGTGCAGGGTCACCTGGCCCAGGGCCGCCACCTGCTCGGCGGTGACCGGCGCGGTGATGGTGTCGGCGGAGGCGGACGGGGTCGCCGGCTTGGACGCGCCGGAGCCCGGCGCGGAGCAGGCGCTCAGCGCGAGGGCCAGGCCGAGCCCGGCAAGGCCCAGCCGGGCGAGGGACCCGCCCACATGGCTGCTGGTCGGATGTTTCTTCATCGGTGACGCTCCTTCGGATTGGCGTGATTGACGGTGGGCGGTTCTGGGGGGAGGCCGAGGCGCCGCGACGCCCAGGCGCAGTTGGCGGCCTGGTCGGCGACGACGCGCTCGACCTCGGCCGCGGTGAGGGGGGCGCGGTCCTGCTCGATGACGGCCCAACCGGTGTAACCGTCGGCCATGAGCGCGTCGGTGAACTCCGTCAGCGCGATGTCGCCGGCGCCGAGCGGGGTGCACAGCTGCGCCCACCAGGTGTCGAAGTCGTCCCGCCCGGAGGCGATCGCCTCGCGGAGCACCCCGAGCCGGGCGTCCTTGAGATGCACGTGGTTGACCCGGTCGCGCCAGGATCGCCAGCTGCCGACCGCGTCGCCGCCCGCGAGCACGACGTGCCCCACGTCGTAGGTGAGCGGGACCGGCGTGCTGTCCAACAGTCGCTGGATCTCGTCGGGTTGCTCGATGAAGGTGGCGATGTGGGGATGGAAAGAAGGGGCGAGTCCGACCTCCTCGATCCGACGGACGGCCCCCTGGACGACCCGCACCAGCCGGGACCAGCCATCGTCATCCAGGCCTAGTTCGGGACGATGGCAGGGGTTCGCCAGCAGGGTGTCGTTGCCCTCATCGGCGAGGATCACCACGCCGGCCGGGTTGACGGCCAGCAGCTCGGTCAGGGTGAGTTCCATCCGGGCCAGGTCGCGGGCCAGCACCTCGTCCGGGCCCTGCGTGTGCAGCGGGACGTAGGCGCCGACCGCGGCCAGCCCGGACGCGGCGAACGCCTCTTGCAGGTCGTCGAGGCCGCCGAAGAAGCCCGGCGGGCCCAGCTCGCTGCCCTGATACCCGGCCGCCGCCATCGTGTGCAGCAGCTCCGCGGGGCTGACGCCCTCGACCGTCAGGTCCCCGAAGACGCCGTAGGAGACCGGGGCGTTGGCGATGCGGATGCCCTGGGCGGCGCTCACGAGCGCTCCCCGCCCGCGAGGTCAGCCTCGATGACCACGCCCTCACCGAGACCGCGACCGATGGCCTGGGCCAGCCGCTGGCACGCGACGAGGTCGGCCCGCGCGCCGGCGACTCCTGCGATGACGTCCGCCCCCTCGCGGATCGAGGCGCCGAACGCGTCCAGCTGCCGCAGGAAGGCGGACTCGTGCAGCTCGGAGAACGTCGACTGCCGGCGCTCGGAGCCGTCCGCCCGGTCGACCCGCAGCCGACTCCGCTCCTCCAGCAGGTAGGGCTTGGCGAGGGCCAGCTCGAGGCGCCCGTTCGCGGCGAAGACCGTGAGGTCCTCCCCGTACTCGGGATGGCCTGGCAGCCAGTTCCAGCTCAGGACGGTCCGGGCCCCGTCGCCGGTGTCCCCGGTCGCCAGCAGGCAGGCGGGTTCGGGGCCGTCCAGGGCCGGGAACACCTCGGCGGTCCAGGCGTGGGGCACGGGCAGCCCGAGCGCCCGCAGCAGGCTGAACTCGTGGACGACCGAGCCGTTGAGCACGTTGCGGTAGTAGGCCCGCAGCGCCAACGGCGCCTCGGGCAGGGCGCGGGCGACCTCCGCCTCCTCCGCCTCGTTCGCGGCGGCGAGGACCGCGGGGTCGACGTCGGGGCGCAGCGGCCGGAGCCGGAGATGGGCCACCTGGGGGTCGTCGGCGGGGTGCAACACGGTGATCCGCACCAGCCTCCGGTCGGTCAGCTGGGCGAGCTCGGCGCGGGTCCTTTCGATCAGCGGGTCGTACATCTTCATGTAGCCCACCTGCACCACGAGCCCGGACTCCGCGGCCGCGCGCTCCACCGCGTCGATGGCGGCCAGCGACAACCCCAGCGGCTTCTCGGCCAGGACGTGCTTGCCGTGGCGCAACGCCTCGATCGTGAGGTCGGCGTGGGCACCGGGGGTGGCGATCAGGACGGCGTCGACATCGGCGGCGGCCAACAGCTCGGCGGGGTCGCTCGTCCAGCGGGCGCCGTGGGCGCGGCCGACGGCCTCCGCGCGGCCCGCGGACAGGTCGGCGATCCAGGCCAGCTCGAAGCCGGCCCTCCTCACCAGCGGCAGGTGCACCGACTGGGAGATCGTGCCGGCGCCGATCACCCCCAGCCGCAACGGCGTGGACGCACTGTTCATCGGGATCCTTCCACCGCCCCGACTCCCGTTGTCGGCGCGTGCATCCCATCCTGGCACCGAATAGACCAGTTAGTCCAGTTATTAGACCAGATTAGGTCTCTGGTTCATCGTCAGGCAGGGACGATGATGCGAGCCTCCGGGTCGATGCGCACCGCGAGCGTGGGGCCGGGCACCGTGGTCTCGGACAACACGATGGCCCGCTGGCCGTCCGGGAGCGTGACGCTCACCTCGACCTGGCCGCGCTGATGGCGCTGCCCGACCACGGGAACCACGGCCCCCGCGGCGTCGAGGATCAGGCCGCCGATGCCGAGCCCCACCAGGGAGCCGGACGGGACCCCGGGCAGGCCGAGGGCGGCCGCGGTGGCCGCATCCAGGAAGGGCCCGTAGCCGAGGAAGGAGGCCACCTGCCGCGAGGGGGGATGGCGCCAGAGCTCGTCGGCGGGGGCGTCGGCGATGAGGCGCCCCTCGGCGATGACCCCGACGCGGTCGGCGATGGTGAAGGCCTCGTCCTGGTCGTGCGTGACGTAGAGCGCGGTCGTGCCGGTGACCCGCAGGCCGTCGGCGAGACCGTCGACGAGGTGCTCGCGCAGCGCCCGGTCCAGGGCCGCGAGCGGCTCGTCCAGCAGCAGCAGCTTCGGCGCGGGCGCCAGCGAGCGGGCCAGCGCCACGCGCTGCGCCTGGCCGCCGGACAGGGCGGTGATCGGGCGCTCCCCATACCCGGCGAGACCCACGAGCTCCAGCAGTTCCTCGACGCGGCGGCGGCGCTCGTCGGCGCCCAGCCGGAAGAGGCCGTAGCCGACGTTCCCGGCGACCGACAGGTGACCGAACAGCTGCCCCTCCTGGAACATCAGCCCGAAGTTGCGCCGATGCACCGGCACCCCGGCCAGATCCGCCCCGTCCCAGGCGACGACGCCGCCTGCCAGCGGCTCCAGGCCCGCGATCGCCCGCAGCAGCGAGGACTTGCCAGACCCGGACGCCCCGAGCAGGGCGACGATCTCACCCTCGGCGATGTCGAGATCGACGCCGGCGACGGCCACGAAGCCGCCGTAGCGGACGATCGCGCCACGCACCGTGAGCCCCGTCATCAGTCCACCTCCCGCGGCCGCACCAGTTCCCCGGCGGCCATGACCAGCGCGGTCAAGCCTGCCAGCACCACGGAGGCGGCCATCGCCATCCCGAAGTTGTCCGCCCCCGGCCGTCCGATCAACCGGAAGATCACCACCGGCAGCGTCGGGTGGTCGGGCCGGGACAGAAAGGTGGTGGCACCGAACTCGCCGAGCGAGATCGCCAGCGCGAACCCGACGGCGAGCCCCAGGCCGCGGCCGAGCAGCGGCAGGTCGATGGTGGCCAGTACCCGACCGGGCGAGGCCCCGAGGACGGCCGCCGCCTCCCGCTGGCGGGGGTCGATCGCGCGGAGCACCGGCACCAGGGTTCGCACGACCAGCGGCAGGGCGACGACCGCCTGGGCGATCGGGATCAGGATCGTCGAGCTGCGCAGGTCAAGCGGCGGCCGGTTCAGGGTGATCAGGAAGCCGAAGCCGACCGTCACCGCGCTCACGCCCAGCGGCAGCATGAAGAGCGAGTCGAGAATGGTCAAGCTTCGTTGACCCAGCCGGGAGCGCGGCCGTCGGGAGACCGCCAGGCTCACGAGCACCCCGAGCACCACGGCGATCAGCGCGGCCTGCAGCGCGATCACGACCGAGTTCGCGAGGGCCGACCACACCGGGACGCTCAGCGAGGGCCCCCCCGTGGTCCCGAGGAGCTCGTAGTAGCGGACCGTGAACCCCCGCTGATCGGTCAACGAGCGCACCACAAGAGTGGCGATCGGGGTCACCAGCAGCCCGCCGACCACCACTGCCGTGACAGCGGCCGCCAGCCAGTCGGAGTGCCGCCAGCCGTGCTCGCCACCCACGGCGCCCCGCAGCCGCAGCGCCCGCTCCTGCCGGGCTCGGGTGCGATTGGCCACCACCAGGCAGCAGCTCACCACCACCAGCTGCACAACCGAGAGCGCGGCGGCCACCGGCAGGTCGAGCAGCTGGGTGGTCTGGTACCAGATCTCGGTCTCGACGGTGGCCCAGCCGACACCGCCCATGACCATCACGATGCCGAACGCGGACGCGCAATAGAGGAACACCAGCGCCGCGGCGGACGCGATGGCCGGGGCCAGCGCCGGCAGCGTCACGGTGCGCAGGACGCGCGCCGGCGACGCCCCCAGGCTGAGGGCCGCCTCGGCCGCCCGCGGGTCCAGCCGGGACCACAGCAGCCCGACGGTGCGCACCACCACCGAGTAGTTGAAGAAGACGAGCGCGGCCACGATGGCCGGGAAGCTCTCGTCGAGGCCGAGGAAGCCCAGCGGACCTTGGCTGGCCAGCAGCGAGCGGAACGCGATGCCCACCACCACGCTCGGCAGGACGAACGGGATGGCCACCACGGCGCGCAGCAGGCCGCGCCCCGGGAAGCGGCAGCGGTAGAGCAGGTAGGCGCCCGGCAGTCCGAGCAGCACGGTGGCCAACGTCCCCGAGAAGGCCAGCAGGAGGGTCGTGCCGATGATCCGCCAGCTCCTGGGTGACCCCAGGACGGAGACCAGTCCGGCGGCGCTGAGGCGACCGGCCTCGTCCACGAAACCGCGTCCGACAAGGGTGACGACCGGCCAGGCGAAGAAGACGGCCAGGAAAAGCAGAGGGGCCGCGACGGCGAGAGCCCAGGAGAGCCTGGCGATAACACCGACTCCCTGGGCCTGCCGTCGCGGCCCAAATTCCCCCCGGATTTCCCCCCCGGTTTCCCCCCGCATGATTACGCTACCTGCTCCGCGCGCGGCCCATAAGTCCCCGTTTGGGGGTCACCCGCGAGGGTGGACCCCGGGGCACGGACGAGCGCAGCGGCGGCCCGGGGCGACCGGTCAGCCCGCCCCACACCCGACCCGAAGCTCACGCGCGGCAGCCTCACCCGATGACCGACGTCGTCCAGGAGCGGATCCAGCCGTCCCGGCCGGCGGTGATCTGCTCGGCGGACACCGAGAACGGCTTCTCCGCGAGCGGCGCATACTTCGTCCACGACTCGGGAAGCGCCACGTCGGGGTTGATCGGATACATGTACATCTGGCCGGGGATGTCGGCCTGGACCGCGTCGCTGAGGAGGAAGTCGATGAACTTCCGGGCACCCACCTCGTTCGTGGCGCCGGCGATCACCCCGGCGTACTCGACCTGCCGGAAGCAGGTCTGCAGCAGCGAGGTCGTCCGCGATTCCGTGCCGCCCTCGGGCACCTCCGCCGACGGCGAGGACGCGTACGACACCACCAGGGGCCGCGGCCCCTTGCCCTCGGAGCCGGAGAAGTCGGTGTAGTAGGCGGTCTCCCAGTCCTGAACGATCTTCACCCCGTTGGCCTTCAGCGCCGCCCAGTAGTCGAGGTAGCCGGGGTCGCCCTTGGCCCCGACGGTGGCCACCAGGAAGCCGAGCCCGGTCGAGGACGAGGCCGGGTTCTCCGCGACCAGCAGGTCCTTGTAGGCCGGCTTGGCAAGGTCGTCCAGTGTCACCGGCAGGGCCAGGTTCCTCTTGGCGAACCACGCCATGTCGGCGTTCACGCAGACGTCGCCCTGGTCGATCGGGGTGAGCCGGCCGGTGTCGTCGGCGGCCAGGGAGGCTGCGGCGGCCGGCAGGTCGGGGCTGGCGTAGGGCACGAGCACGTCCGCCATGAGCGCGCGGCCGGCGAAGGTGTTGTCGAGGCCGTAGACCACGTCGCCCAGCGGGCTGTCCTTGGTGAGGACCAGCTGGTTGGTCAGCGTGCCGCCGTCGCCGGGCGCCACGAACGTGACCGCGTAGCCGCTCTCGGCCTTGAAGCGGGCGATGAGCTTCTCGTCCAGGGCGAAGGAGTCGTGGGTGACGACCACCAGGTCCTTGGATTCGGTGGCGGAGGCCGTGGTGACGGGCACCGAGGCGACCGGCGTGGTCGGGACGCCCGTCGTGCCGACCGTGCACGACGCGAGCGCCAGCGCGGCCAGCCCGAGCGCGAGTGACGCCGTGAAACGCCTTGTGAACATTGCTTCTCCTCCAATGACTCGGAGGGCTCACCATCGCTGGCGAGGAGATTCCCGACTCCCTACGCCGGTGCTAACCGGATCAGGTTCGAGGGTCTGCGGCCATTCCGCACTCTCAGCGCCGGTGGCGCTCCCCTGTCTTCGCTGACAGGTTACACGCGGGGCCTCGCCGCGTCCCCGGGGTCCAGTCGAGGACCGGCCGACCGCCCGCTACGGTGGGGTTCCGGACGCTCTGGCCGCCCCGGACGGTCTGCCGCCCGGACGACGAGAGCAGCCGGTTGGACATGCCCGCCGAGCATGCCTGACATGCCGAGTGGGCCATTGACCGGCATGGCCGCCGTCGGCAGCATGGTGACCACACGCGCGCACAGAAGGACGATTCGGATGGCCGAGAAGAAGGTACTGACCAACATCATCAACGGCGAGGCCCGGCCCGCCGCGTCCGGGGAGACCCTCGACATCGTCAACCCCGCCACGGGTGAGGTGTACGCGACCAGCCCCAAGTCCGGGGCCGCCGACATCGACGCCGCCTACCGGGCCGCCGCGGACGCGTTCCAGAGCTGGCGGTGGACGACGCCGTCCGAGCGCCAGGAGGCGCTGCTCAAGCTCGCCGACTTCGTCGAGGCGAACGCGGACGAGCTGGTTGCCATCGAGTGTGAGAACACCGGCAAGCCCGCCAATCTGACCGCCAGTGAGGAGATCCCGCCGTCGGTCAACCAGATCCGCTTCTTCGCCGGCGCCGCGCGCATCCTGGAGGGCCGCTCGCAGGGCGAGTACCTGCGCGGGTTCACGTCGTCCATCCGCCGCGAGCCGGTGGGCGTCATCGGTCAGGTCACGCCGTGGAACTACCCGCTGATGATGTTCGTGTGGAAGTTCGGGCCGGCCCTGGCCGCCGGCAACACCATCGTGGTCAAGCCGTCCGACACCACCCCGGCCTCGACGGTGTGGCTGGCGGAGCGGATGCAGCAGTTCTTCCCGGCCGGTGTCGTCAACGTCGTCTGCGGCGACCGCGAGACCGGTGCCACGCTGACCGGCCACAAGATCCCGGCGATGCTGTCGATCACGGGCTCGACCCGCGCCGGCATGGCCGTGGCCCAGGCGGCCGCCGCCGACCTGAAGCGGGCGCACCTGGAGCTGGGCGGCAACGCCCCCGTCGTGGTCTTCAACGACGCCGACCTGGACGCGGCCGTCGAGGGCATCTCGATCGCCGGCCTGTTCAACGCGGGCCAGGACTGCACGGCCGGCACCCGGATCCTGTGCCAGGCCGGCGTGTACGACGAGTTCGTCGCCAAGCTGGGCGAGGCGGCCGCGGCCACCAAGACCGGGTTCGACCCCGCCGACGAGGACATCCTGTTCGGGCCGCTCAACAACGCCAACCAGCTGGCCCGGGTGTCGGGCCTGGTGGCCGGTGCCCCGTCCCACGCGCGGATCGTGACCGGCGGGCACGCCGTCGGCGGGGCGGGGTACTTCTACGAGCCCACGGTGGTGGCCGACCTGACCCAGGACGACGAGCTCGTGCGCCAGGAGATCTTCGGCCCGGTGATGACCGTCCAGAAGTTCACCGACGAGGACGAGGCCGTCCGGCTCGCCAACGACACCGACTACGGCCTGTCGGCGTCGGTGTGGACGGCGAACGCCAGCACCGCCACCCGGATGACCATCCGGCTCGACTTCGGCTGCGTCTGGGTGAACACCCACATCCCGCTGATCGGCGACATGCCCCACGGCGGCTTCAAGCACTCCGGCTACGGCAAGGACATGTCCAGCTATGCGGTCGAGGACTACACCCGCATCAAGCACGTGATGCAGTACCACGGCTTCGAGGGCTGAGCTCCCCACTGCCCAGGCCCGTCCCCCCTCGGGGGGCGGGCCTTTGCCGCGCCACCAGGCCTGGCCGACCCCGGCCGCACCGATCTCATCATCGGTAACTACTGTCACGTTGCGTCTCTACTCTCACGTAATAACGTGAGAGTGACGGACGCTTCCTGACAGTAGTTACCGATGATGAGATCCGCGCACCGGGCGCGGGGCGCGTGGCCGGCAGGCGCTCAGGGATAGCGGTGCGCGACGAAGGCGGCGAGGCGTCCCACCAGGGCGGCCAACTGGTCGGCCGCGTGGTGCTGCGGATGCCAGGCGGCGTGCAGGTTGATGCGCACCAGGCCGGCGCGGCCCTCGATCAGCAGGGGGCGCAGCCCGAAGCGCGGGTCGTCGGAGACCACGGCGATCCCGCGTCCCGCCGCCGCGACGGCCTGGGCCACCTGGGACGAGGTGAACTCGGTCACCGACCCGTGGGGCAGTTGGTCGGCGTCCAGGGCGGCGTCCAGGGCCCGGCGGGCGTGGAAGTCGGGAGTCAGCAGCAGCAGATCGTGGCGGACGAGGTCGTCCAGCCGGACGAGGTCGACGCCGGCCAGCGGATGCCCGGGCGGGACGTAGCCGTACACGGGGAGCCGGGCCACCAGCGACGCGCGGATCCCGCCTGCAGGCGGCCGAGTGCCGATCACCAGGTCGGCGCCGCGCTCCAGCGCCGCGTACTCGTCGCCGGGGTCGGTCCCCAACACCCGCGGCATCGGATCGTCCGCCCCGAACGTGGCGAAGAACGGCGCCAGCACGTCGTTGAGCGTGACCTCGGGCGCCGCCACCGTCAGCGTGCTCAGCGCGCCGGACCGGATGCTGGCCGCCGCCACCTTGGCGGCCTCCGCGCGGGCCAGCAGCTCCCGCGCCGATGGCAGGAACTGCGTCCCCGCCGGGCTCAGCACCAGCCGTCCGTCCCGCCGGGTGAACAACTCCAGCCCCAGCTCCTTCTCCAGCTGATGCAGCTGCCGCGACAGTGACGGCTGACTCAGATGCAGCACCCGCGTCGCGGCGGTCACCGACCCCGCGTCCGCCACCGCCACGAAGTACCTGATCGTCCGCAGCTCCATCGTCAACCCTCTCGCGTTAGGGGTGCCCCGCCCCCTCACCGATCTCATCATCGGCACCTACTTTCACCTTGGGTCTCTGCTTTCGCGTTATAACGCGAAAGTGGTGAACGCTTCCCGAAAGTAGTGACCGATGATGAGATCGGCGCAGCCCCCGGATGAGGGCTCAGCGCGACCGAGGCCAGGACAGCCTCGGCGCCAGCCTATGCCCGAAAGGCATGGATTCGATAGAGAACCAGTATTCGACAGCATGGCTTTCCCGCCGCAAGATGGACGTGGAACCCGTCTGCCCAGGAGGCACCCATGCCCGTCCAGCAAGCCCGGTCGCTGGCCACCGCCGTCCCCGGTCCGAAGTCGGCCGAATTGGCCGCCCGCAAGGCCGCGGCCGTGGCGAACGGGGTCGGCAACACCGTCGCCGCCTACATCACCGACGCCGCCGGCGGCATCCTCGTGGACGTCGACGGCAACCGGCTGATCGACTTCGGCTCGGGCATCGCCGTCACCACCGTCGGCAACGCCGCCCCGCGGGTGGTCGCCCGCGTCCAGGAGGCCGTGGCCCGCTTCACCCACACCTGCTTCATGGTCACCCCCTACGAGGGGTACGTCGCCGTGGCGGAGAAGCTGAACGCGCTGACCCCCGGCGACCACGCCAAGAAGACCGCGCTGTTCAACTCCGGCGCCGAGGCCGTCGAGAACGCGATCAAGATCGCCCGCGTCGCCACCGGACGGACGGCCATCGTCGCCTTCGACCACGCCTACCACGGCCGGACGAACCTGACGATGGCGCTCACCGCCAAGGACATGCCGTACAAGCACGGCTTCGGGCCGTTCGCCTCGGACATTTACCGGGTGCCGATGGCCTACCCGTACCGCTGGGCGGGCGACCCCGACAGGGTGGCCGAGGAGGCGTTCGCGCAGTTCGAGTCGCTGGTGCACGTCCAGGTCGGCGAGGACCAGGTGGCCGCCGTCATCATCGAGCCGATCCAGGGCGAGGGCGGCTTCGTCGTCCCGCCGGACGGCTTCCTCACCCGCCTGGCCGAGTGGTGCCGGGCCCACGGCGCGGTGTTCATCGCCGACGAGATCCAGACCGGCTTCTGCCGCACGGGCGACTGGTTCGCCTGCGACCACGAGGGCGTCGTCCCCGACCTGATCACCACGGCCAAGGGCATCGCCGGCGGCCTGCCGCTGGCCGCCGTCACCGGCCGCGCCGAGCTGATGGACGCCGTCCACGCCGGCGGCCTGGGCGGCACCTACGGCGGCAACCCGATCGCCTGCGCCGCCGCCCTCGGGGCCATCGAGACCATGGAAGAGGAGGACCTCAACGCCCGCGCCCGCGCCATCGAGGCCATCTTCCGCGAGCGGCTGGGCGCGATGGCGGCAACGTACCCCCAGATCGGCGAGGTCCGCGGCCGCGGCGCCATGATGGCCATCGAGCTCGTCCAGCCCGGGACGAAGACCCCCAACCCGACGCTCACCGGTCAGGTCGCCAAGGCCTGCCACGCCCAGGGCCTGGTGGTGCTGACCGCCGGCTCCTACGGCAACGTGTTCCGCTTCCTGCCCCCGCTGAGCATCTCCAACGAGCTGCTGCGCGAGGGCCTCGACATCATCGACGCGGCCTTCGCCGCACTCACCTGACCACCACCCGAAAGCTGCCGCTCATGTCTGCCGTTCGCCCGTTCTACCTCTCCGGCGTCCCCACCTTCGGCGAGAAGACCGTCGAGGTGACCAGCCCCTACACCGGTGAGGTGGTGGCGACGGTGTCGCTGCCGACCGCCGATCAGGTGGAGCAGGCCGTCGCCGAGCTGTACGCCGTCCGCCACGAGGCCCAGGCCCTGCCCGCCCACGTCCGCGCCGGGGCGCTCGATCACATCTCGCGCCGACTGGCCGAGCGCACCGAGGAGATCGCCCAGCTGCTGATCGCCGAGAACGGCAAGCCGCTGATGTGGGCCCGCGGCGAGGTCGGACGGGCCGTGTCCACGTTCCGGTGGGCCGCCGAGGAGGCCCGCCGCTTCTCCGGCGAGGTGCAGCGGCTCGACACCGACGCGAACGCCACCGGACGGCTGGCGCTCGTCCGCAAGTTCCCCCGCGGGGTGGTGCTGGGCATCGCACCGTTCAACTTCCCGCTGAACCTGGTGGCCCACAAGGTGGCCCCGGCGATCGCCGTCGGCGCCCCGATCCTGGTCAAGCCCGCCCTGAAGACGCCGCTGTCGGCCCTGGTGCTGGCCGAGATCATCGCCGAGACCGAGCTGCCGAAGGCCATGGTCAGCGTCCTGACGATCAAGCACGACGTGATGGCCCCGCTGATCACCGACCCGCGGATCCCCGTGATCTCGCTGACCGGGTCGGAGACCGTCGGCGACATCCTGCAGCGGCAGGCCCCCGACAAGCACATCGTCCTCGAGTTGGGCGGCGACGCCGCGGTGATGATCGAGCCCGATTGGCCCGACCTGAAGGCCGCCGCCGCCCGGGTGGCGCTGTTCGGCAACTACCAGGCCGGGCAGTCCTGCATCTCGGTGCAGCGCGTGCTGGCCCACACCGACATCTACGACGAGTTCGTCGGCCACCTCACCGAGGCGGTCAAGAACCTGGCCGTGGGCGACCCGCACGACCCGTCCACCCAGGTGGGCCCGGTGATCGACGACGCCGCGGCGGAGCGCATCGAGTCCTGGGTCGCGGACGCCACAGGCAAGGGCGCCACGCTGCTGGCCGGAGGCACCCGGGACGGCCGCGAGGTCGCCCCGACGCTGCTCGCGGACGTGCCCGCCGACGCGATCCTGGCCAACGAGGAGGTCTTCGGGCCGGTCGTCCTGGTGGCCCGCTACGACAGCCTGGACGACGGCATCGCCAAGGTGAACTCGTCGCGCTACGGCCTGCAGGCCGGCGTCTTCACGACCAAGCTGGAGACCGCCTTCCGCTGCCACCGCGAGCTGGAGGTCGGCGGCGTGATCGTCGGCGACGTGCCCAGCTACCGCGCCGACCAGATGCCCTACGGCGGCTGGAAGAAGTCCGGCGTCGGCCGCGAGGGCGTCAAGTACGCCATGGCCGACCTGTGCGACGACCGCGTCCTGGTGCTGACGGGGCTAGCGCTGTAGCAAGGAACGCCGGGGGCCTCGGCACCCTGCCCAGAGCGACCAGTTCTGCGGTTCGGGTCGTCAACCGCGGGCGGCTGCCCGCCACTCGTCCGCGAGCAGGGCATAGCTGAGCGAGTCCACCCAGCCGAGCTCCCGGTGCAGGGACTCGGCAACCAGGTGCGCCTCGGGGCGCAGCCCGAGCTTCTCCATGACCCGGCGTGAGCCGACGTTGTCGGCGAAGCAGTCGGCGTGGATCCGGCGCACCCCGAGCCCGTCGAAGGCGATGGCCAGCAGCTCTCCGGCCAGCTCGGTGGCGTACCCCTGCCCCCAGGCCGCGGGGGCCAGGCACCAGCCCAGCTCGGCCTGCGCCCGGACGGCACCTTCGGCGACCTCGTCCTGCCCCCAGGCGTCCTCGACGCGGATCATGGCGTCACCGATCACCTCGCCGTCGCGCTCGACGACGAGCTGGACGTCCAGGTGCTGGCCCATGAAGGCCGCGAAGGCGGCCGGGTCGGTCGGTTGCCTCGACATCCAGCGGCTCACCTCGGGTAGCGACCGGTAGGCGTACATGGCCGACGCGTCCCCTGCCGCCGCCGGACGCAGCGTCAGCCGCGTCGTGCGCCGCGGCCAGTCCAGGTCGGCGAACGTCCGGGCCGCGACCATGGGCCCTACCGACCGGTGCCGGCGTAGACGACCGCCTGCTCGGAGGAGTCCAGGCCGAAGGCGGTGTGGGCGGCGCGGATGGCCCGGTCCACCTCGGAGGAGTCCACGGCCACCGAGATCCGGATCTCGGAGGTGGAGATCATCTGGATATTGACCCCGGCCTCGGCCAGCGCGGTGAAGAACTTGGCGGTGACGCCGGGATGCGAGCGCATCCCGACCCCGACCACCGACACCTTGCCGATGGTGTCGTCGTAGGTGAGATCCTCGAAGCCGATCTCCTCCTGCACGGCCAGCAGCGCCTCGCGCGCGGTGGGCGCGCTGCCCTCGCCGAGGGTGAAGGTGATGTCGGTCCGTCCGGCCCCGCGGTGCGAGACGTTCTGGACGATCATGTCGATGTTGACGCCCTTGGCGGCCACCGCGTTGAAGATGGCGGCGGCGGCGCCGACGCGGTCCGGCACGCCGAGGACGGTGATCTTGGCCTCGCTGCGCTCGTGCGCGACGCCGGAGATCATGGCCTGCTCCATGGGGTTCTCCTTCTCCTCGATGTGCTTGACCCACGTGCCGGGCTTGTCCGAGAAGGACGACCGGACGTGCACCGGAACCAGCTCCCGGCGGGCGTACTCAACGCAGCGCAGGTGCAGGATCTTCGCCCCGCACGCGGCCATCTCGAGCATCTCCTCGTAGCTGATCTCGGGAATCTGACGGGCCTCGGGGACCACCCGGGGGTCGGCGGTGAACACGCCGTCCACGTCGGAGTAGATCTCGCAGTAGTCGGCACCCAGCGAGGCCGCCAGGGCGACGGCCGTCGTGTCCGAGGCGCCGCGTCCCAGCGTCGTGACGTCCTTGGTGGTCTGCGAGACCCCCTGGAAGCCGGCCACGATCACGATGTCGCCCTCGTCCAGCGCGCTCACGATCCGGCCCGGGGTGATGTCGATGATCCGGGCGTCGCCGTGGGTGCCGGTGGTGATGACGCCCGCCTGCGAGCCGGTGAACGAGCGGGCGTCGGCGCCCAGGTCGTTGATCGCCATGGCCAGCAGCGCGGCGCTCATGCGCTCGCCCGCGGTCAGCAGCATGTCGAGTTCCCGGGGACGCGGCTTCTCGCTGACCTGGTTGGCGAGGTCGAGCAGCTCGTCGGTGGTGTCCCCCATCGCCGAGATGACGACGACGACCTCCGCCCCGGCCTTCTGCGTGGCGACCACGCGCGCGGCGACGCGTTTGATGCTCTCGGCGTCCGCGACCGAGGAGCCGCCGAACTTCTGTACCACGCGCAAGGGAGCCTCCCGAAACTTTGTCCCCGGCATCCTACTTGTTCTCGCGCCGCTCACCCCTCGCTCCGCCCAGCGGACCGGCCAGCCCGCCCCCGCGCCCACCACGGCGACCTAGGCTGACCGCCATGAGCATGACGCGCTGGGGAATCGCCGGTCCGGGACGGATGGCGGCGGTGATGGTCGAGGCGTTCGCGGACGTGCCGAACGGCCGGGTCGTGGCCGTCGGCTCCCGCTCGCCCGGACGGGCCCGGGAGTTCGCCGACCGGCACGGCATCTCGACCGCCCACGGCTCCTATGCCGCCCTCGTCGAGGATCCGGACGTGGACGCGGTCTACATCGCCACGCCGCACCCCCAGCACGTCGACATCGCGCTGGCCGCGATCGCCGCCGGCAAGCCGATCCTGGTCGAGAAGGCGTTCACGTCCTCGCTGGCCGACACCGAGCGCATCGTCGACGCCGCGCGGGCCGCGGGGGTGTTCTGCATGGAGGCGATGTGGACCCGCTTCAACCCCGCCGTCGCGGCGATGCGTGAGCTCGTGGCCGCCGGCGAGATCGGGCAGGTCCGCGGGGTGCAGGGCGACCTGACCGCCTTCCGCGAGTTCATCCCCACCGACCGGCTGTTCGACCCGGAGCTTGGGGGCGGGGCCGTCCTGGATCTCGGGGTGTACCTGATCTCGTTCGCGCAGCACTTCCTGGGGACCCCGGACGTCGTCCACGCCGTCGGCGGGCGCTACCCCACCGGGGTCGAGGGCGAGTTCGCGCTCGTGATGGGGTACACGGACGGACGCTCGGCCAGCCTCAGCGGCGCGTTCACCACGCACGGCCCGGGCCGGCTGATGGTGCTGGGCACCAGGGGCTGGATCGATGTGCACCCGCGCTTCCACCGCGCGGCCTCGATCACGGTGTGGCGCGGCAAGGAGCCCCAGACCCTGGACTTCGCGTCCGGGTACGCCCACGAGGTGATCCACGCCGGGGAGTGCCTGGCCGCCGGGCTCACCGAGTCGCCGATCATGCCGCTGGACGACACGCTGGCGGTCCAGCGAATCATGGCCGACGTGCTCACCCAGCTGGGGCGCTGAGCCGGCCCACCCCCGTCGGGGGTGCTCAGGGGAGGCGCTCCCGCGCCGTCCGGGTCACCTCGTCCAGGAACTCCCCGGCCCCCGACGGCGCCTGCGCGGCCAGCCACGACGACGGGACGCCGCAGACGGCCACGGTCACCCCGGAGCCCGCCAGCACGAGCGGCAGCGTGTGGGTCACGGTCGAGGGGAAGCTGACGATGGTGTGGCCCACCGGGCCGTGCGCCGCCGCGATCTCCAGCGGCACGTCCGGCCGCACGATCTTCATCCCTGTCAGACCATCTGGTTTACAGTGAGCCGCGGCGGCGCCCTAGCCGCGCGCGACACCTGCTCACCGACCACCAGAGCTGAGGACCCGACATGAGCATCACCACCTGCCTCTGGTTCCAGGGGGACCTGGACGCCGCCCTCGACCGCTACGAGAGCCTGTTCGCCGACTTCGAGGTGCACTCGGTGTCCCGCATGGGGGCCGACGAGCCCGCGCTGCTCGCCGACTGGCGGATGCACGGCACCGAGTTCCGCGCCATCAGCCAGCCCTCCGAGTTCCGCTTCAACGAGTCGATGTCGCTGTCGGTCGTCGTCGAGGATCAGGACGAGGTCGATCGGCTCTGGGACGGCCTGATCGCCGGCGGCGGCGAGGAGTCGATGTGCGGCTGGCTGAAGGACGCCTTCGGCCTGAGCTGGCAGATCATCCCCCGGCGGCTGTCCGAGCTTCTCAGCGACCCGGTCCCCGCGCGCGCCCAGGCGGCTCAGGCGGAGATGCTCCGGCAGCGCCGCCTCGTCGTGGCCGACCTCGAGGCCGCCGCCGACCGGGCGGGCTGACCCCCGGGGGGCCGATCCTCCGCAGCCTGCCGGGTCGCACCCCGGGCTCGAGTGGGACGTCACTGCCGCAAGACGGTCCGTTTCGTCCCACGGGGGCGGGGTGCGGATCAGCCGTCAGGCAGCCGGAGGACGAAGGTTCGACCGTCGCCGGCCAGGGTCACCTCGCCGCCCTGGAGCCGGACGTTCTCGCGGGCGATCGCCAGGCCGAGGCCGGAGCCGCCCGCGTGCCGGGCCTCGTCACCGCGGGCGAAGCGGTCGAAGACCCGCTCCCGCAGGCCCTCCGGCACGCCGTCGCCGACATCGGCCACGGTGAGCTCCAGGACATGGTGACGCTCGCTGAGCGTGACCAGGACCGGCGGTCGGCCGTGCTGCAGGGCGTTGGCGATCAAGTTCCGGACCGCCACCCGGAGCCTCGCCGCGTCCACCTCGGCCGCAAGGGCCCCGGGGGCCACGACCGTGACCTCTGCCGGGCGGCCGGTCTCGGCGACCACTTCGCGGATCAGGTCGACCACGTCCACCCACGAGCGGATGAGCGTCGCGCGACCGGCGTCCATCCGGCTGATCTCCAACAGGTCCTCGGTGAGGGTGGAGAGCCGGCGCAGCTGGGGGGCGACCAGCGGCGCGGCCTCGTCCCGGGTCGCAGGGTTCTCGAGCGCTTCGGCCGAGGCGAGCAGGGCGGCGGTCGGCGTCCGCAGCTCGTGGGCGACGTCGGAGACGAACCGGCGCTGCGCCCGGTTCGCCCGCTCCAACACCCCGATGTGGTCGGTGAGGGTGTCGGCCATCGTGTTCACGGCCGCGGACATGCGGGCCACCTCGTCCGACCCCGCGGCGGGGATCCGGACGCCCAAGTCGCCGCGGGCCACCGACTCGGCCATCTCGCGGGCCCGGGTCAGCGGCCGCTGCACCATGGTCGCGACAGAGCGCCCAATGACAGAAGCGCCGAGCACGATGAGGGCCGCGTTTCCGGCCAGCAGCCAGGCCAGCTGCGGCCGCGAGTCGGGGTACTCCGCGGGGTCGAGCACCACGGTGACCAGCCAGGCAGGGATGGCCGCCCCCTCGGGGGCGCGGAACCACGCATGGCCGATGACGAACCCCTCGCAGGTCTCGCCCCAATCGACCATCATCCCCTCGTCGCCACTGCGGGCGACCCCCGGAAAGCCGTCGTACGACGGGACGATGCACCCCGGGTGCAGGTCGGCAAAGGGCCTTTCGGTGGTGAAGAAGAACTGCTGGGTCAGGCTGGGGTCCACCGCGGCTCCCTGGCTCATCGGCGTCATCGCCTCGGCGATGAGGTACTCCTGGCCGAGGTCCGGGACGTTGACGTCAGAGAATTGCGTGGCCGAGGGGTGCGCGGCGAAGGCCGTCCGGAAGGCGGTGGCAGCACGACTGGCCGACTCCGACGCGTCATGGAGCATCACCCGGTCGCGCTCCAGACCGACCGCGATCAGCACGCTCACCGCCAACAGACCGCAGGCCACGACCGCCGACAGCACAACCGTCAGGGTGATCCGCCACTTCAGGCCCACCCGTCTCATGACCGGTCCATCCGGTAACCGACGCCGCGGACGGTGTGCAGGTAGGTGGGCTGGGCGGGGATCGGCTCGATCTTGGCCCGCAGCCGCTGGACGACCGCGTCCACCAGGCGCGAGTCGCCGGCGTAGCCGTAGTCCCAGACCCGCTGGAGCAGCTGGTGGCGGCTCAGCACCTTGCCGGCGTGGGTGGCGAGCTCCAGCAGCAGCCGCAGCTCGGTGGGCGTGAGCGGCACCGGCTGCCCGCCCCGGGTGACGGTCAGGGCGTCCTCGTCGATCGCCAGTTCGCCGAAGCGAAGCACGGGCGCCTGCGGCGCGGGGGTGGCCCGCCGCAGCACCGCCTTGATCCGGGCGTCCAACACCCGAGGCTCCACGGGCTTGGTGACGTAGTCGTCGGCACCGCACTCCAGGCCGGAGACGATGTCGATGGCCTCCGACCGTGCGGTCAGCATGATGATCGGCAGCTGCGAGGAGGCCCGCAGTCGCCGGGCGGTCTCGAAGCCGTCGATGCCGGGCATCATCACATCCAGCAGCATCACGTCGAAGGCCCGGCCGGACGCGACCGCCGCCAGCCCGGTGCGGCCGTCCGGCGCGGTCTCGACCCGATGGCCGAGCGAGGTCAGCGCCAGCGCCACCAGTTCGGCGACGCCCGGGTCGTCCTCGACCAGCAGCAGCGAGCTCATGGGGTCCCTCCTTGCCTGTTCACGGGATCACTCTGGCAGCGGAGTGTCCCGGTTTTGTCTCATCGTCGCCGGGGGCGACTCCGTCGGGGGCCTGCGCTGAGCCGGCCTCCTCAAGGAAGGCTGCGCGTCGCTGACGAGGTGCTCGCGATCGGTGGGTGGGAGGGCCCAGCGGTCACCGAGCTGCGCGACGGCCCGGTCGGCAAGGAGTTGGCCGATCGAGTTGGGGCGGTGGCTCGCGGCGAGGACGAGAAGGGTGGCGTCCACAGGCAGCGTGAACGCGCGCGGGCGGCGCCGTTGTGGTCGAGGGCCGGGATCCTCGACCACCCGGACATCCCGGAAGGAGTCGGGCGAAACCCGCGGGCTCCACCGGCGAGGCCTGGTCGGAACCCACAGCGCCCGGTCCAGGGTGATGCGCTACGTCGGGGAGCCACCCAACGCCGCCTCCAGGCGTCACCGTCAACCCCGGAATACACGAGCGGCTCCCACCCTTCCGGGGGGAGCCGCGTCGCGTTCCTGCGTCACTCAATCGGCGCTGTTACCACGAGAGTTTGACATAGCCGGGCTCGCCCGCGGTCCCAGGGCTGGCCGACGAGCTGCCCGCGCCCCCGCTGCCGTAGGCGTTGAGGGGAGCAGTCGCCGGCGGCGCCACGGGGCCGGTGGCGCTGAGCGATGTGACGCAGGGGACAGAACTCGAGGTGAGATACGACCCGGCGCCCGCACCACCGGACACGCTACCAATCGCCCGCCGGACGCTGCTGCCCGAGGTGCCCGCCGTACCCGAGATGAGCGTGCCGGACGCACCCTGGGTCAAGGCGCTCGAACCGCCACCCGCATACCCGCCACCGCCGCCCGGGGACCCCTGATTCGTATAGACACCACGGCCTGTGTTGGGGCCATGGAAGACCGACACGGCCCGGACGCCGTCGCCACCGTTGCCGCCGCTCGCGCTCGGAGCGGTTCCTGCGTTGCCCGCCAGTAGCACGGCAGCAGGCGCGGTGTACGACTGGAGGTCGGCATTGTCGATGATGGTCCCCTGGACGAAGCTCGAGGACCCGGCCACGCCCCCGGCTCCCGGAGTCGCACCGACCGCGCCCGACCCGGGTGGGGCGATAACCTCCTCATTCACGATGGAGGGGGTATCGCCGCTCGGCCCAGTGACCTTGGCCTCGCCCCTCTGGCCGTTGATCGTGCCGGGGGCGGCCGCACCGCCGATGGGGACCTCGTTGGTGAAGGACAGAGACGTCCCCCCGTTCGTGAGGTTGTCGGAAACGCGGGTGGTTCCGCCGCCGCCACCACCGCCGGCGACGATGACCGGCGCCGTGCCGATCAAGATGGCCGAGCCGCCGCCGCCACCACCGCCGTACATGTAGTTGTTATTGAGACCAGGGTTGGAGTACTCGTTTGTCCATTGGGTGCCCTGACTCACGTCTCCGGAGTCGCCGCCCTTCCCGAAACCGGCCCCACCGGTCGCGAAGGACGGGGACGGGGCACTCTGGTTGTTCCGCAGCCCCCTCGCCCCACCACCTGCGGCAACGAGGGTCACGGTCTTGTAGCTACCACAGGCGCAGTCGAGCTTGAACGAACCGGTGATCATGTCGCCGTTGCCACCGTTGAACGTCGTTGAACCCTGGCCGCCGCCCCCGCCGCCGCCGATGACGGTGTAGGTCACCAGCGTGTTGCACGGGATGACGGCCGTGACCGTCTGCTTGTTGGTGCCGGACCCGATGGCAATCGCCTCATGCGCTTGGCTGGCCGCGACCGCCGGGGCCCGGTGGTCAGGGTGATCGCCGGAACCGCCCAGGCAGCCCCTTGCACCAGGCTTCGCCGCCGGACCCCGTTTCCGGGCTCGATGGTGTGACTCATTGAATTTCCCCCCATTGATCGTGCAAGACCCTCCGCCAGACATCATAATGCCTCGACTGGCTCATGACCACTCCCCCTCCACTAGCGCCTACGCACCGCCCGCTTCGCGCCGGGGGACTGGTGGGAGAAGTTTCAAGAACCAACCGGTAGGTTAGCGGATACCCGCGCGGAGTTCTACCACCGGCCTGGAGGCCTGTGAGCGGGCGCAGCCGCCGGCCCCGAGGCGCGCCTCATGGAGGGCGGGTTGGATCACCTCAACCGGGCTCGCATCGCCGGGGCCGTCCGCAACAGCCAGGCGATGGCGACGCCCGTCAGGATGGAGGCGACGATCGCCACCAGCAGGCCGATCCGGTACGACCCGGTCAGGTCGTGGTCGAGGCCCCAGAGCGGGGCGCCGAGCGCCAGGCCGCCGGGCATCGCAGCCATCATGGGCCCCAGAATCCCGGCGAACGACCGGGCGCCGAAGACCTCGATCACGAAGATCGGCACCATCAGCGTCGCGACGCTCATCCCCGCGGCGACCAGGACCATCGAGACCGTGAACGACACCGGGCCTCGGGCCAGCAGCAGGGTGAGACAGGCGACGGCCTGCAGACCCAGGCACACCGCCGAGCTGATCAGCAGGCCGAAGCGGTCCGCGGCGAGGCCCGCCGCCAGCTGCAGCACCACCGCCACCACCGACTGCAGGGCGAGCACCCAGCCGACGGCTGCCACGTCCAGGTCGAACAACAACCCCAGGGGCCGCATGTGCTGGCTGATGGTCTGGACGCCCGCGGTCGTCACGATCACGGCGAGCAGCACCCAGAAGTGGGCAGTGCGCAGGGCACGCCGTCCCACCACTCCGTCCGGGACGAGGGCCGGCGCGTCCGCGGGGGTCGGGGAGGCGCCGAAGGCGAGCAGCCCGACCGACTCCGGCCGGGAGCGCACCAGGAAGACCCCGGGGATCACCGTCAGGCAGAACAGCAGCGCGGCGATCACCCGGTAGGCGCCCTGCCAGCCGCCGACGGCCATGACGCCCGGGAGCCCGGCGCCTAACAGCAGCCCGGTGATCCCGGTCATCGCCTGGACGAGCCCCTGGACGGTGGCCTGCCGATCCACGAACCACTCGCGGACGAGGATCGAGCTGGACAGCCCGATGCTGACCGCCAGCGTCAGCCCCAGGCCGAAGGAGATCAGGTAGAACTGCCACAGCTGGGTGGCGACCGAGTAGGCCAGCAGCATCAAGCTGCTCCAGGAGCCGCCCGCGATGATCACCCGGCGCGCCCCCCACCGGGCCACGTGCCGGCTCATCCAGGTCATCGAGAGGGCGTTGGTCAACGTCATCACCGAGAAGGCCAGCATCACCTCCGACAGCCCGGCGCGGAACGTGGCCGCGATCGAGGGCCCGGTGAAGGTGAACGTGACCGCCGCCAGCGGGGCGGCGATCATGATCAGGCTGACGCCGGCCACCAGGCGCCGATGGCGCCCGTGCAACCCACCCGCGTCCGCTCCGGGTGTCACCTCAGGCCTTGGCGATGCCGAACGCGAGCCCGAGATCGGGGTCGGTCACCCAGTCGTCGCCCACGGGGGCCTCGTCCAGGGTCGTGGCCAGCACCTCGGTGGCGACGAGCGCGGCGTGCTCGCGCAGCGCCTCGCCCAGCTCGCCGTCGGCCGCCCACCGCAGCGAGATCCGGTCGGAGACGTCCAGGCCGCTGTTCTTGCGGGTCTCCTGGACCAGCCGGATCACCTCGCGCGCCAGGCCGGCCCGCACCAGCGCCGGGGTCAGCTCAAGGTCGAGGGCCACGGTCTCGCCCTGCTCGTTGACCACCGACCAGCCCTCACGGGGACGCTCCGAGATCAGCACCTCCTCGGCGAGCACCTCGATCTCCCCCAGTTCGGGGACATCGACCGACGCGGCGCCATGGGCGGCCAGCGCCTCCGCCAGCGTCGCGGCGTCCGCGGCGGCGATCGCGGCGGCCACCGTCGGGGTGTCCTTGCCGAACCGCCGGCCCAGCGCGCGGAAGTTGCCCTTCGCCGAGTGGTCGACGAGGTCGCCGGCGGAGGCGAACGACTCGATCGACTCGACGTTCAGCTCGGCCATCACCTCGGCGCGCAGGTCGGCGTCCAACACCGCGAACGAGGACGAGGGCAGCAGCGCCCGACGCAGCGGCTGCCGCGTCTTCACCTTCGCCTCCGAGCGGGCCGAGCGGCCCAGCTCCACCAGGCGACGGGTCAGCGCCATCGCCCTGTCGAGCGCCGGGTCGATGGCTGCCTCGTCGACCAGCGGCCAGGACGCCAGGTGCACCGACTCCGGGGCGCCCGGCACCGCCGCGACCACCAGGTCCTGCCAGACGCGCTCGGTGATGAACGGGGCCAGCGGGGCCATCAGCCGGGTGACCACGTCCAGGGTGTCGTGCAGCGTCTGCAGGGCCCCGGCGTCGCCGTCCCAGAAGCGCCGGCGCGAGCGGCGCACGTACCAGTTGGACAGGTCGTCCACGAACTCGGAGATCAGCGAGCCGGTGCGCTGGGTGTCGAAGTCCTCCAGCGCGTCGGTCACCTGCTTCACCAGCAGGTTCCGGGCGCTGACGAGCCAGCGATCCAGGACGTGGGTCGGCGCCGTCGTGGCCGAGGCCTCCGGCGACCAGCCGTTCGTCCGCGCGTACAGCGAGTGGAACGCGACCGTATTCCAGTAGGTCAAGAGAACTTTACGCACCGTCTCGGTGATGGTGGTGTGCCCCACCCGGCGCGACGCCCACGGCGAGCCGCCGGCCGCCATGAACCAGCGGACCGCGTCGGCCCCATGCTGATCCATCAGCGGGATCGGCTCCAGGATGTTCCCCAGGTGCTTGGACATCTTGCGGCCGTCCTCGGCCAGGATGTGCCCGAGGCACAGCACGTTCTTGTACGAGGACCGGTCGAAGACCAGGGTGCCGACGGCCATCAGCGAGTAGAACCAGCCGCGGGTCTGGTCGATCG
>CAZBMH010000004.1:0-80844 GCA_964492685.1 uncultured Micropruina sp. | reverse complement strand
AGCACGGTGAACATGTTCACCGGGAAGCCCATCGCCTGGTAGATCAGGCCGGTGTAGAAGTCCACGTTCGGGTAGAGGCGGCGCTCCTTGAAGTACGGGTCGTTGAGGGCCACGTCCTCCAGCTTGGTGGCGATGTCGAGCAGTTCGTCCGCGCCCTGGAAGTGGGACAGGATGTCGTCGGCGTGCTTCTTGATGATGGCCGCGCGCGGGTCGTAGTTCTTGTAGATCCGGTGGCCGAAGCCCATCAGCTTGGTGTTGTCCTTCTTGTCCTTCACCCGGGCCACGTACGCGTTGACGTCACCGCCCTCGTCGCGGATCCGGGCCAGCATCTCCAGCACGGCCTGGTTCGCGCCGCCGTGCAGCGGCCCGGACAGCGCGTTGATGCCGGCGGCCACCGACACGTACAGGTTCGCCCCGGACGAGCCGACCATGCGCACCGTGGAGGTGGAGCAGTTCTGCTCGTGATCGGCGTGCAGGATCAGCAGGACGTCCAGCGCCCGGACGAACGCCGGGTCGATCTCGTAGGGCCGGGTCGGGGAGCCGAACGACATCCGCAGGAAATTCTCGATGTAGCTCAGCGACTCGTCCGGGTACAGGAAGGGCAGGCCCAGCGAGTTGCGGTAGCCGTAGGCGGCGAGCGTCGGCACCTTGGCCATGAGCCGGTACGCGTGCGCCTCCAGGGAGCGCTCGGTCAGGGCGACCGGCCCCATCATGAACGTGGAGAGCGCGTTGACGCCGGTGGCCAGGACGGGCATCGGGTGCGAGCGGCGCGGCATCAGGGTGAACATGCCCTTGAGCCGCTCGTCGATCAGGTAGTGCGACGCGATGCTGGCGGTGAAGTTCGCGAGCTGGTCCTGCGTCGGCAGCTCGCCGTAGAGGACGAGGTAGGACGTCTCGAGGAACGTCGACTGCTCGGCGAGCTGCTCGATCGGGTAACCGCGGTAGCGCAGGATGCCCGCGTCCCCGTCGATATAGGTGATGGCCGACTGGCAGGATGCGGTGCTGCCGAAACCGACATCGAGGGTGACGTCCCCGGTCTGGGACAGCAGCTTCGAGAGGTCGTAGCCATTGCTGCCCACGCTCGCAGGGACGAGCGGCAGGTCGCAGCTGACATCGTCGCGGACGAATTTCGCACCGGTCATCCAAGGCCTCCCTGGGGTTGTCTGTGGGGCAACCCTAGCGTGGGGAATGAACTCCCCGAACTGGTGGTTGACTCTTCAACTACAGGCCGCTAAGCTCGTAGTAGTTAAGACTTCAACAACTAACCCGGAGGCACCACCATGACCACCACCACCGCCGCTCCCACGCTCGCCGAGCTCGACGGCACCTACGTTCTGGACGCCAGCCACAGCCAGCTCGGCTTCGTGGCCCGCCACGCCATGGTCACCAAGGTGCGCGGCACCTTCAACGGCGTCGAGGGCACCGCAACCATCGTCGGCGGCAATCCGTCCGCCTCGTCGCTGTCGGTGACCATCGACGCCACGACCGTCGACACCCGCAGCGAGGGCCGCGACGGCCACCTGCGCAGCGGCGACTTCTTCGATGTCGAGACCTACCCCTCGATCACCTTCGTCGGCACCGGCTTCGCGATCGCCGGCGACGTCGTCACCGTGACCGGCGACCTCACCATCAAGGACCAGACCCACCCGGTCAGCGTCCCGCTGGAGTTCCAGGGCCAGGTCACCGATCCCTGGGGCCAGTCCCGGATCGGCTTCGAGGGCTCGACCACCGTCAACCGCAAGGACTGGGGCCTCAACTGGAACGCGGCCCTCGAGGCCGGCGGCGTCCTGGTGAGCGAGAAGGTCGTCCTGGAGTTCGAGATCTCGGCCATCAAGCAGGCCTGACCCTCGCACGCACGTCGAGCCCCCCTCCGCCTCACGGTGGTGGGGGGCTCGGCACGTCCGGACGAGGGTCTCCGGGGCGGGGGCGCTGAGGGCCACCGGTGGGTCCCCGGGGGGCTGCACGGATCTCATCATCGGCAACTACTGTCAGGAAGCGTTCACCGCTGTCACGAAATAACGTGAAAGTAGGGACGCAAGGTGAAAGTAGTTACCGATGATGAGATCCGTGCTCGCCCCGGGACGGGGCCGGACGAAGCCGTCGGGCTAGGAGCCGTTCTCGCGGTCGGCCTCGGCCAGGGCGTCCGCCAGGGCGTCGACGGCCCGGTCCACCTCCGCCTCGGTGATCACCAGCGGCGGCGCGAAGCGGATGGTCTTCTCGTGGGTGTCCTTGGCGATGATGCCGCGGGCCAACAGCTTGTAGCAGATGCTGCGGGCGCTGCCCAGGTAGGGGTCGATGTCGATGCCGGCCCACAGCCCGACGCCACGCACCTCCGTCACGCCCTTGCCGAGCAGCTTCGCCAGGCGGGCGTGCATGTGGGCGCCGACCACGCGGGAGCGCTCCTGCATCTCGCCGGTCCTCAGCAGTTCCACGACCGCGAGCCCGACCGCCGCTGCCAGCGGGTTGCCGCCGAAGGTCGAGCCATGCTGGCCGGGGTGCAGGATGCCGAGGATGTCGCGGTTGCCGACCACGGCCGACACCGGGATGATGCCGCCGCCCAGCGCCTTGCCCAGCAGGTAGAGGTCGGGGACGACGTCGTGCTGGTCGCAGTAGAAGGTCGTACCGGTGCGGCCGAGCCCCGACTGGATCTCGTCGGCGATCATCAGGATGCCGCGCTCCCGGGTGAGGCGACGGACGTCGGCGAGGAACCCCTGCGGCGGGACGATCACCCCGGCCTCGCCCTGGATCGGTTCCAGCAGGACGGCCACGGTGTTCTCGTCGATCACCTCGGCCAGGGCCTCGATGTTGCCGTAGGGGACGGCCCGGAAGCCGGGGGTGAAGGGTCCGAAGTTGCGGCGCGCGTTCTCGTCGTTGGTGAACGAGATGACGGTGGTGGTGCGGCCGTGGAAGTTGTTGTCCATCACGATGATGTTGGCGTGGCGCTCGGCCACCCCCTTCACCTCGTAGCCCCACTTGCGGGCGATCTTGATGGCCGACTCCACCGCCTCGACGCCGGTGTTCATCGGCAGCACCATCTCCTTGCCGCACAGCTCGGCAAGCCCCTGGATGAACGGCCCGTAGGTGGCGGAGAAGACCGCGCGGGAGGTGACGGTGACCTTGGTCAGCTGGTCGGCGACGGCCTTGACCAGCAGCGGGTGCGCGTGGCCGAAGTTGATGGCCGAGTAGGCCGACAGGAGGTCGAGGTAGCGGTTGCCGTCGATGTCGGTGAGCCAGGCGCCCTCGCCCGACTCGATGACCACGGGCAGCGGCAGGTAGTTGTGGGCGCCCCACTGTTCGATCCGCTCGATGGCGTCCTGCTGGGCGGGGGTGATCCCCTTGCGATCCGTCATTGGCCCAACTCCTCGTGGATAGCCTCGTCAGACTCCCTGACCTGACGAAGAATAGCGGCCGAACCCCCGTCTTGGCGAAGAATTTCCCGCGCACCGGCCGGGTGGCGAGCGTCGACCTGGTGCCGGGCGAGCAGGTGATCGCGTCTCGCTTCGTCGACCCGAGCGCCGCCGTGGTGAACGATCCGGTCGCCGTTCCCCCGAAGTTGCAGCAGGTCAGCCTCGTGCTGGCGCCCGAGCGGGTCATCGGGGCGCACCTCCGTGCCGGTGACACCGTGGGCGTCTTTATGTCCTTCGAGTTCATCGCCGACAAGCAATCGACCGGCGGCAACATCAAGACGACCCACCTGACGCTGAACAAGGTGCTGGTCACGCGCGTCGCCGGCGTGGCCAACACCCCCACCACGGACGGACCCACGGCCGCCCCCTCGGCAGCCCCGGCCGGTCAGGTGATGGTCACCCTGGCGCTGAACTCGCCCGACGCCGAGAAGCTGGTCTTCGCCAAGGAGTGGGGCAAGGTCTGGCTGTCGCTGCAACGCGAGGAGACCGACCTCGATGGCGCGCGGATCGTCACGGGTGGGAACATCTACAAGTGACGCGCATCCTGTTGGTCGGGTCCAGCCCCGACACCGTCGAGTCCGTCCGCGCCTCGGTGCAAGGTGCGGTCTTCGCGATCCACGCCGAGCCCTACCCGTCGGCCGCGGCGGAGCTGTTTCCGCTGCTGCAGGGTGCCCCCAAGCCGGACGTCGCCCTGCTCGAACCCGGGGAGGCGCTGGACGAGGGTCTCGCGCTGGCGGCCGAACTGGTGCGCGGCTTCGGGGTGAGCGTCATCCTGCTCACCGATCAGGAGCAGGACATCGCGCTGCGCGCCCTGCGGGCCGGGGTCACGGACGTGCTGCCGGTGGCGGCCGATCCCGTCCTGCTCGCCGAGGCGATCCTGCGGACGCCGGCCGTGTCCGCGGCCTCGACCGCCGTGCCGGCACCCGCGGCCGCCGGTGGCCCGAACGAGCGCGGCCGCCTGGTGGCCGTGGTGTCCCCCAAGGGCGGCGTCGGCAAGACCACCGTGGCGACCAACATCGCCGTCGGGCTGGCCAAGAAGGCGCCCCAGTCGACCGTCCTGGTGGACCTCGACATTCACTTCGGCGACGTGGCCAGCGCGCTGAACCTGACCCCCGAGTACTCGCTGCCCGACGTCACCCAGCCCGGCGCCCTGGCGGACACGATGGCGCTCAAGTCGCTGCTGACCCTGCACGAGTCGGGGCTCTACGTGATCCCCGGGTCCGATTCGCCCGCGGCCGCGGACGCCGTCACGGCCTCGTCCGTGAGCCGCCTGCTGGAGGTCCTCGCGACCCAGTTCCGCTACGTGGTGGTCGACACGGCTCCCGGCCTGTCGGAACACACCCTGGCCGTGCTGGATGCCACCGACACCCTGGTGATGGTCACGAGCCTGGACGTCCCCGGCGTCCGCGGGCTGCGCAAGGAGCTCGACACCCTCAACGACCTCGGGATGATCACCGGGTCGCGAACCATCGTGCTGAACTTCTTCGACACGTCCCGGGGCCTCACGGTGGCCGACGTGGAGGCGACGATCCGCACGAAGGTGGACATCGTGCTCCCCGCCTCGAAGCTGGTGCCGCTGTCGGTCAACCAGGGCATCCCGCTGCTGCGCAACGACGTGCGCGACCCCGTGACCAAGGGGTTGGCCAAGCTCGTCGACATCCTCGCCCCCGAGGGCGCGCCCGCCCCGACGAAGGGACTCTTCGGCGGTTTCGCCCGACGGTCCGGCAAGGGATGATGACGCCATGAGCAGCCTCTTCGAGCGAGCCCAGGCGGCGCGGCAACAGCAGCAGCCCTCCCCGGTGCTGCCCCCGTCGGCCGACGCCTCCCCGGCGTCGCCAGCCCCCGAGCCGCGGCGGGCTGCGGAGCCGCCCACGTCCCTGGCGGCGCGATCGCAGCCCACCCAGCAGCCGCAGGCCACCCTGCGCCCCGCGGCCCCGCCCGCCGGCCGCGGCGACGCGATGTCGAAGCTCAAGGTGGCCGCCGTCGACGCGCTGTTCGAGCGGCTCGGCGCCCGGTTGAACGACTCGAATCTGGACGAGGCGTCGCTGCAGTCGCTGGTCCTCACCGAGCTGAACGGCATCGTCGAGGAGAGCAAGGTCCCGCTGACGGGCCTGGAGCGCAAGCGGCTCATCAAGGAGGTCCAGGACGACGTCCTCGGCTTCGGGCCGCTGGAGCCGCTGCTCGCCGACAAGGGCGTGACCGAGATCATGGTGAACGGCCCGGACCGGGTCTACATCGAGCGGGGCGGCCAGCTCTCGGCCGCGGGCGTGAGCTTCACCGACGAGGAGCACCTGCGCCGCGTCATCGAGCGCATCGTCACCCGGGTGGGTCGCCGCATCGACGAGTCGTCGCCCCTGGTCGACGCACGGCTCGAGGACGGCTCCCGCGTCAACGCGATCATCCCGCCGCTGGCGTTCAGCGGCTCCACTCTCACCATCCGCAAGTTCTCCCACGACGCGCTGTCGGTGGCCGACCTGATCGGGCTGGGGACGCTGTCGCCCGAGATGGCGGAGCTGCTGCAGGCCTGCGTCAACGCGCGGCTCAACATCATCATCTCCGGCGGCACCGGCACCGGTAAGACGACGCTGCTCAACGTGCTCTCGTCCTTCATCCCCGACGGGGAGCGCATCATCACCATCGAGGACGCCGCCGAGCTGAAGCTGCAGCAGGAGCACCTGGTGCGACTGGAGTCCCGGCCGCCCAACGTGGAGGGCAAGGGCGAGGTCACGATCCGCGACCTGGTGCGCAATGCGCTGCGCATGCGCCCCGACCGCATCGTGGTGGGCGAGGTCCGCGGCGCCGAGGCGCTCGACATGCTGCAGGCCATGAACACCGGCCACGACGGCTCGCTGTCCACCGTCCACGCCAACTCGCCCCGCGACGCGCTCTCCCGGCTGGAGACGCTGGTGCTGATGGCGGGGATGGACCTGCCGCTGCGCGCGATCCGCGAGCAGATCGCCGCAGCGGTCGACGTCGTCGTCCACCTCGGCCGGCTCCGCGACGGCACGCGCCGGGTGATCGGCGTCTCCGAGGTGCACGGCATGGAGGGCCAGACCATCACCATGCAGGACATCTTCACCTTCGACTACGGCGCCGGCCTCGACCAGCGCGGTCGCTTCCTGGGCCGTACCCAGGCCACCGGCGTCCGGCCGCTGTTCGCCGATCGCTTCGCCGACCTGGGCATCGTCCTGTCGCCGCGCGTCTTCGGAGGCCACGACGTCTGGGGGACGGTGCGGTGACCGGCCTGCTCGGCTGGGTGGCCCTCGGGCTGTTGGGGCTGGCGGGCGTGATCGCCGTGGTCCTGGTCGCGCTGCCGGCGGCTCCCCGGGTGCCGATGTCGCGACGCCGCATGGGTGCGGCCCCGGCACCGTCGTTCCTGCAGGGCACCGGTGACGCCGTCGCGGGGGCGGTCGAACGGCTGCTGCGCGGTCGCGGGGGCGGCACCGCCGGGCTGCTGGAGCGGGCCGGCGTCAAGCTGCCGCTGCGCGACGTGACCATCGTCATCGCCGCCGCCATGCTGGCCGCCTTCGCGGTCGGCTTGGTCCTGCGGGGGGTGGTGGTCGCGGTCGTCCTCACCCTGGTCGTGCCGCTGTTGGCCCGGCTGGTGGCCGCGCTGATGATCTCGCGGCGCCAAACCGCCTTCTCCAATCAGCTGGAGGAGACGCTGCAAATCATCGCCGGGTCGCTGCGGGCCGGCTACAGCTTGCCGCAGGCGATCGCCACGGTGGCCGCCGAGTCCGAGGCCCCCTCGTCGGAGGAGTTCTCCCGGGTGGTCAACGAGACGCGTGTGGGTCGCGCGATGGACGAGGCGCTTACCGACGCCGCCGCCCGGATGCGCAACGAGGACTTCTTCTGGATCACCCAGGCCATCGCCATCAACCGCGAGGTGGGCGGCAATCTCGCCGACGTGCTGGACGGAGTCGGTCGCACCATCCGGCAGCGCGGCCAGCTTCGCCGCCAGGTGCAAGCCCTCAGTGCCGAGGGCAAGCTGTCGGCGATCATCCTCGCGCTGCTGCCCTTCGCGCTGTTCTTCATGATCTCGCTGGCAAACCCCGGCTACATCTCGTTGCTGTACACCCACCCGGTGGGGCTCGCGATGTCCGCCGTGGCCGTGGTGCTGCTGGTCGCGGGCATCTTCTGGCTCAGCAAGACCGTCAAGATCAAGTTCTGAGGAGGGCGTCGTGTCACCGCAAAGCATGGCCGGCATCCTCGGCCTCGTCATCGCCATCTTCCTGCTGAGCTGGCTGCTGTTCGGCTCCGAGCGGGGGATGCACCGCCAGGTGCAGTCCAACCTGAAGCGCGGCCTGCAGCCGGTGTCCACCGCCGCCTCGGGGCGCGGCGCCCACCGCAATTGGCGGACGGTCGTGGGGCGGCTCACCCCACCGGCGGCGCGCGGCTACCTGGAGAAGCTCCTGGTGAAGGCCGGTCGGCCCGCGGGCTGGCCCCTGGAACGCGTGATCGCCGCCAAGGTCGTCCTCGCTGTGGGTTTCGGGCTGCTCGGCTTCCTGTTGTACAACGTGATGCGCTCCCCCCTGGGGCTGGGGATTGCCATCTTTCTCACCCTGCTCGGCTTCTTCCTGCCGGAGCTGCGGCTCTACAGCCAGGGCATCGAGCGCCGCCAGGCGATCAGCCTGCAGCTGCCCGACACCCTCGACCAGATGAGCATCGCCGTGCAGGCCGGCCTCGGCTTCGATGCCGCCATGGTGCGCGTCGCCCGCAACGGCAAGGGCGAGCTGGCCCGCGAGCTGATCCGCTCCATGCAGGACATCCAGGTCGGCCAGCCGCGCCGCATCGCCTACACCGACCTGGGCGAACGCTGCGGCGTGCCCGAGCTGCGGCGGTTCATGCGGGCGATCGTCCAGGCCGAGACCTATGGCCTTGCTCTGTCCGACGTGTTGCACACCCAGGCCGACGAGATGCGCATCCAGCGCCGGCAGCGCGCCGAGGCCAAGGCCATGGAGATCCCGGTCAAGGTGGTCTTCCCGCTGATCCTGTGCATCCTGCCGGTGATCTTCATCGTGCTGCTCGGTCCCGCGGGGATCCGGATCATGGAGGCGTTCAGCAACCTGGGACGCTGAGCCCGAGGCTCTGCCCCAGGGTTCGTTCTCCCGCGAGGCTCCGGAGGCTGTCGGCGCTGCCTCAGTCGATCTCGTCGGCGGCCAACCGGGCCACGTGCAGCGTCAGATAGGTGACCTCGTCGTCGTTGATGGGCTTGCCGAGCCGCAGCTCCAGCAGCGCCCCCACCTTCAGCGCGCAGGCGTACGCCTCCGGGAACGAACCCTGGATGGCGGAGCTGAACGTCGTCCGCTGGTCGGCGAGCTGGGCGTTCGACTCGACGCGGACGAAGAAGTAGCGCAGGTGGGTGATGAAGCGGGCGGCGTTCATGCTGGAGGCGTCGAAGCGGCGCGCGTAGGCCGACTCCAGCACCTCGAACACCTGCCGGAACACCTCGGTCATCCGGAACGTGCGCGACAGGTCGTCGGTCGCGAACTGGGCGTTGACGAAGTGCAGCGCGATCGGGACGGCCTCGTCCATCGGGATCGGCAGGCCGGTGCGTCGCACCACGAGCTCGACGGCCTCGCGGGCCGCGGCGAGCTCGGCGGGATACAGGTGGGCTACCTCGGCCTTGAGCGGGTACTCCATCTGGATGCCCTGACGGACCCGCTTGATGGCGAAGCTGATGTGATCGGCGAGCGGGATGATCAGCCCGTCCTGGAACGGCACGCCCAGCCGGGCCCGTCCCAGGTGCAGGATCTCGCCGGCGAGCACCAGGTGCTCGGGCGGAATCTCGATCAGGAATTGGGTGAGGACCTCTTCGGAATGGGTCGCGTCGGGGACGAACGTCTGCTGGATGCGGCTCTCGTCCACCGGGTCGCCGGGCTGCGCGCCGAAGCCGAGTCCGCGGCCGGTCAGAATGACGTCACGGCCGGTCTCGTCGCTCGCCAATACGACGTTGTTATTGAGCACTTTGGCGATTCGCATGCCCACCTCCCTTCGATACTCGCGTAGCTGCCCGTCCTCGGGGGGGTGAACCGAGGACGGGCAGAATCAACAGTTTCAGCTTAGGTCGGAGCCGTTGCTGTCGATCATCTTCCGGTACCAGTGGAACGAATCCTTCTTGAACCGGTCGAGGGTGCGGAGATCGAATTCGTCGCGATCCACGTAGATGAAGCCGTAACGCTTGGCCGCACCCTGGTGGGTCGAGACGAGGTCGATCGCCGACCAGGGGCAGTAACCGAGGACGTCCACTCCATCGGTGACCGCCAACTGGATCTGGGCGATGTGCTGGCGGAGGTACTCGATCCGGTAGGGATCGTGCACCTGGCCGTCTTCCAGCTTGTCGAACGCGCCGAGGCCGTTCTCAGTGACCAGCAACGGCAGCTGGTACCGGTCCCACAGCGCGCGGAAGGTGGCGCGGAAGCCGATCGGATCGATCTCCCACCCGAACTCGGTCTTCACCAGGTGGGGGTTGGACGCGCCGGCGTAGATCCCGGCCTCACCGACCGCGATCTGCTGGTCGCCGCCCGCGGACATCAGGTCGTTCCCGTCCTCGGACGGGCGCGCCACGGTGTGGGTGGCGTAGTAGTTGAAGGCCAGGAAGTCGGGCTTGGCCGAGGCCAGCAGCTCCATGTCGCCCTCGGCGATCTCCGGCGTGGCGCCGGTCGCCTCCAGGTAGGCCCAGGCCACCGAGTTGTACCGGCCGGAGACGGCCATGTCGGTGTAGAGCCAGTTGCGGATGGCGTTGAAGTCGTCGGCCGCCAGGACGTCCTCGGGGTGGCACGTCTCCGGGTAGCACAGCGCGATGTTCGGCGCGGGGCCGATCTTGCCGCCGGGCACGAGCTCGTGACAGAGGTTGGTGGCCAGCGCCTGGGCGAGCATCATGTGGTGGTTGGCCTGGTACAGCGCCGACTTGGGCGTGCCCTTCGCGACCGTCCCGATGGCCTCGCCGTAGAGGATCATCATGTTCTGCTCGTTGATGGTCAGCCAGTACTCGACCTTCGAGCCGTACTCCTCGAAGATCACCTGGGCGAACTTCGCGAAGGCGTCGACCGTGGCCCGGCTCGTCCAGCCGCCCTTGGCGTCCAGCGCCGCGGGCAGGTCGAAGTGGTACATGGTGACGATCGGGGTGATCCCGGCGGCCAGCAGGGCGTCGATCAAACGGTGGTAGAAGGCCACCCCCGCCGGGTTCACCTCCCCGTCACCGTCGGGGATGATCCGAGTCCAAGCGATCGAGAAGCGGTACGCCTTCAGGCCCAGCTCGGCGAACAGCGCCACGTCTTCGGCGAACCGATGGTAGTGGTCGCTGGCCACCTTGAAGTCGGTGGTTCCGGGCGGGTAGTGCCCCAGGGCGTCGATGACCGACGGCCCCTTGCCGTCCTCGTCCCAGGCCCCCTCGACCTGGTAGGCCGAGGTGGAGGCTCCCCACAGGAAGCCCTCCGGGAACGGTTTCAGGTTGGCGTACCGCATTCTCGATCTCTCTTATCTCGTGGTGTGGGTGGGTCAGCGCTCGATGATGATGGCGGTCTCGCCGTGGGTCACGCTGTGGCCCTCGGCGGGCAGCACCGCGGCGAACTCCGCCGAGTTGGTGATGACCACCATCGTGGTGGTGTCGTAGCCGGCGGCCTTGACGGCCTCCAGGTCGACGGAGCAGAGCAGGTCACCGGCGGCGACCTCCTGGCCCTGGGTCACCGCGGTGGTGAAGCCCTTGCCGTCCAGCTGGACGGTGTCGATGCCGACGTGGATCAGGACCTCGACGCCCGTGGGCGACTTGATGCCGAACGCGTGGCCGGTGCGGAACGCGGTGACCACGGTGCCGGCGAACGGGGCGTAGACCTTGCCGTCGGTGGGGACGATGGCGACACCCTTGCCGAGCGCCTCGGAGGCGAACACCTTGTCGTTGACGCCGGTGAGGGCGACCGTCGCGCCGCTCATCGGGGCGCCCACCTCGACCGCGCCGACGGCGGCGGACTCGGCGATCGGGTCGGCCTCGACGGCCTCGACGTCAGCCTCGTCCTTGACCCCGAACAGGAAGGTGAGGACGAACGCGATGGCCATGGCCAGGCCGGTTCCGATGAGCTGCCAGGTGAAGGAACCGGCGGGGACGCCGCCCTGGGGCAGGTAGGCCGGGATGGCGAGGAGCGAGGGGATCGCGAAGCCGGTCATGGCCGAGCCGGAGCCGGCCGCGATGGCGCCACCGATGGCGCCGCCGACGCAGGCGAAGATGAACGGCTTCTTCAGCGGCAGGTTGACGCCGTAGACGATCGGCTCGGTGATGCCGGCCAGCAGACCGGAGACGGCACCGGGGCCGGCGAGGGACTTCATCTTGGCGCTCTTGGTGCGGAACAGCACGGCCAGCGTGGCGGCACCCTGGGCGAGCACCGGGGCGAGCAGGGCGCCGGAGAGCACCGAGTAGCCCTGGTTGGTGAGGTCGACGATCATCACCGGGACGAACGCCCAGTGCATGCCGAACATCACGAAGACCTGCCAGAAGCCGCCCATCAGCGCGCCGCCCAGCCAGGGGGCGATGCCCCACACCGTCGTGATGGCCCACGACATGCCGTTGCCGATGGCGTTGGTGATCGGACCGACGGTGAGGATGACGAACGGCACCATCAGCAGCATGACGAACAGCGGGGTGGCGAAGTTGCGGACCACGGAGGGCAGCTTGGCGTTGAGGAACTTCTCCAGGTAGCCCTGCAGCCAGACGGCGACGATGATCGGGATGACCGAGCCGACGTAGCTGACGACCGGGATCGGGATGCCGAAGAAGTCGGTGGGCGAGGACTTCAGGCCCGTCCACTGGAGGATCTCCAGGTACATGAGGGCGCCAGCGAGGGCCACCGAGGTGAACTGGTTGGTCTTGAAGCGCTTGGCCGCGGTGATGGCCAGCAGCACCGGGAGGAACTTCAGGACCGAGTCGCCGGCGGCGTTCAGCACGGCGTAGCCGTTGCTGGTCGCGTCCAGCCAGCCGAAGACGGCGGCGGCGCCGACGAAGGCCTTCAGCAGCGAGGCGCCAGCCAGCGTCCACAGGATCGGCAGGAAGATCGACGAGATCAGGGCGACCGCGCGGGCGAGCAGGTTGCCCTCCTCCTTGACGGTGTCGCCGCCGGCGTCGTCCCCGGTCAGCTTGGAGATCTTGCCGAGCTCGGCGTAGACGAGCGGGACGTTGTTGCCGATGACGACCTGGAACTGGCCGCCGGCCTCCATGACGGTGATGACCCCGGGGAGCTTCTCCACGGCGGCCTTGTTGGCCTTGCCGTTGTCCTTCAGGCGAAGGCGCAGACGGGTCGCGCAGTGCGCCGCGGAGGCAACGTTCTCCTCACCGCCCACGTTCTTGAGAATGTCACCGGCGAGAGTCCGGTAATCAACTGATGCCACGATCTTTCCTCGATCCTTCCTTGGGGGCTCCAGTGCCCCGAAAACGAAAAAAGACCCGAGCGGCGAGATGTGCGGTGCACAAATCGGAGCTCAGGTCTTGCCTCGAGTGAGTAACAACCCTGCGCAGCCACGAATGGCTGATGAGAGGGAAGCTAGCAGGTCCGCACCCCCTGTGCAAGGCCTCCCCGCCGTGGGCCACGCGGTGGGACGTCAGCGGGATGAGTCATCGCACGATGAATTCCCGCGCGGGGTGCTGGTACCCGGACGAGGGAGGTCGGCGTTGCCGCGACACCCTCGTCCGGGTCATAGTTCAGGCCAGCAGGCCCTTGGCGGTCAGCCACTCCTTGGCGATGGTCGCCGCGGAGGCCTGCTTGTCGACGCTCTGGGCGTTCATGGCCACCAGGTCGGCGGTGGTCAGGGCGGCGCTCACTTTGTCGATGATCGCGACCGCGCCGGCGTCCACCTTGGCCGAGGCCAGCGGGACGACGTTCTGCGGCAGGATCAGGTTCTTCGGGTCCGTCAGGGTGACCAGGCCGTTGGTGGCGATGTTCGGGTCGGCGGAGTAGATGTCGGCCACCAGGGCGGCCCCGTCCTTGAGGGCCTTGACGGTGAGCGGGCCTCCCGAGTCCTCCACCGGAACGACCTCGACGTCCAGGCCGTACAGCGACTTCAGGCCGGTCGGGCCGTAGGAGCGCTTCTGCAGCTCGGAGTTGGCGGCCACCTTGATCGGGGCGGTCACCTTCGACAGGTCGGCGATGCTCACCAGCGAGTACTTCTCGGCGGTGGCCTTGGTGACGTTGTAGGAGTCCTGGTCGCTGGCCGCGGCGGCGGTCAGAGCAGTGAGCCCGGCGGGCAGGGCCGTCTTGAGGGCGGCGGCCACCTCGGTGCCGGACTTGGCCGTGGTCTTCGGGTCGAGGGCGACCAGCAGGTTGCCGGAGTACTCGGGGAAGAGGTCGATCTTGCCGGACGTGAGCTCGGGCAGGTACACCTCGCGCTGGCCGATCTGGAACTGCCGATCGATGGTGTAGCCCTTGGCCTCGAGGGCCTGCGAGTACAGCTCGGCGATGATTTCGTTGGAGTAGTAGGCCTGCGAGCCGACCACGAGCGTCGGCAGCGTCGACGCGGTCGCCGTGGACGTCGCGGGCGCGGAGGTTTGGCTCGCGAGCGGGCTGGACGTGGCGCAGCCGGCCAGGGTCAGCAGCAGGGCGACGGCGGTAACGGGCAGTTTCATGGGGCGACTTTACCCGGGCGCGGGTGCCCCTCCAGGATTGGTGCGATGAATTTTCGGGCGGCGGCGAGGCAGAGACGGCCTGGCGCGGCGTCGGTTAGGTCGGCAGCCGGCGGCGGACGAGGCGCTCGACCAGCTCGAAGGCCACCTCCAGGACGAGGGCGAGGGCGACCACCAGCAGCGCCGAGGCCAGCATCATCGGGTAGTCCTGGGTCTTCAGGCCGAGGAACAGGAAGCGGCCCAGCCCGCCACCACCGACGTACGCGGCCAGGGTGGCCGTCGCCACCACCTGCAGCGTGGCTGCCCGCAGCCCGCCCAGCAGCAGGGGCAGCCCGAGCGGGATCTCCACGAGCCGCAACACCTGCCACTCCGACATGCCGACGGCGCGGGCCGCGTCCAGGGTGGCCCGGTCGATCGCGTCCAGGCCCGCGTAGGCGCCGGCCAGGATCGATGGGGCGGCCAGCAACACCAGCGCCACCAGGGGGGCGGTCAGGCCGATGCCGAAGGCGAGCCCGGCGAGCGTGACCACGCCGAGGGTCGGCAGCGCCCGGGTGGCCCCGGTGGACACCACGACCAGCCCGCGACCTCGTCCCGTGTGGCCCACGAGCCAGCCGAGCGGGACGGCGATCGCCGTGGCGAGGACGATCGCGAGGACGGTGTACCAGAGGTGTTCGAACGACCGCGCCCAGATGCCGCCCGAGCCCGACTGGTTGGCCGGGTCCAGCAGCCACGCCCAGGCCTCGATCAGGTAACTCACGCCCGGACCGCCGTCGCCCAGGGCATCAGCCAGCGACCGGCCAACACCAGCAGGCCGTCCAACACCAGCGCCAGCAGCACCGTGGCGACGATCCCCGCCAGCACCTCGGCGACGATGCCACGCTGGAAGCCGTCGGTGAACAGCATCCCCAGGTTGTCCACGCCGAGCAGGGACGAGACCGTCACCAGGCTGATCGTGCTCACCGACACCACGCGCAACCCGGCCAGCAGCACCGGCCCAGCCAGCGGCAGCTCGACCCGCCAGAACCGGCCGGCCTCCGAGTAGCCGAGCGCCGACGCCGCGAGCCGGACGGGCTGGTCGACCGACTCGAGCGCGTCCACCACGGACCGCACCATCAGCGACAGGCCGTAGAGGGTCATGGCCGCGATGACGTTGATCCGATCGCGGACGCCGACGCCGAGGATCAGCGGCAGCACCACGAACAGCGGCAGCGAGGGGATCGCGTACAGCAGGCCGGAGGCGGTCACCAGGGTGAGCCGCGACCAGCGGAAGCGGTGGCCGACCCACCCCAACGGCAGCGCCAGCAGCAGGCTGAGCACGATCGCGGGGACGGCCAATCCCAGGTGGGACCCGGTCCGCTCGGCGATCGTGGGCAGGTTCTGCCACACCCAGTTCATGGGCCGACGGGCCGTTCGGGGGCGGCGGCACCCCGGGTCGGGGATGCCGGGCCGTCGACGAGGCGTCCGGTCGGGCGGCCGCTGGCGTCCACCACGATCGTGCCCGCCGCCGTCTGCTGCAGGTGCAGGTCGAGGGTGCCGCCGATCCCGAGGAAGGCGGCGGCGAAGTCGTTGGCCGGACGGGCGAGGACCTCGGCGGGGGTGCCCTGCTGGAAGATCCGGGCGCCGGCGCCGAGGATCACGAGCTGATCGCCGAGCGTCAGCGCCTCGGTGATGTCGTGGGTCACGAACAGGATCGTCTTGTGCAGTTCCCGCTGGATCCGCAGCAACTCCGTCTGCAGGTCGGCGCGCACGATCGGATCCACGGCGCCGAACGGCTCGTCCATCAGCAGAATGTTGGGGTCGGTCGCCAGCGCCCGCGCGACCCCCACCCGCTGCTGCTGGCCGCCGCTCAGCTGATGGGGGTACCGGTCGGCCTGCGAGAGGTCGAGCCCGACCAGCTCCATGAGCTCGAGCGCCCGGGTGCGGGCCACCCGAGTGGCCATGCCGTTGAGCAGCAGCACGGTGGCGACGTTCTCGGCGACCCGGCGGTGCGGCAGCAGGCCGGCGTTCTGCATCACGTAGCCGATCCGGCGGCGCAGCGGCACCGACGGCAGGTCGGCCACATTCTCGTCGTCGATCCACACCGACCCGGACGTCGGGACGACCATCTTGTTGACCATCCGCAGCAGCGTGGTCTTGCCGCAGCCGGACGAGCCGACCAGCACGGTGGTGGTCCCGGTGGGCGCGGTGAGGCTGACGTCCGCGACGGCGACAGTGCCGTCCGGGTACGCCTTGGCCGCGTGCTCGAACCTGATCACACCCCATGCAACCACGCGGCGGCCCATTCCCTTCCGCTTCCGCGGAGAACGTGACCGCTGTCGGCCACTTTCTCCGGACTCCCTGGCCGGGGTGCCAGGATGGCGGCATGGAACCTGAGCTCAGCCACAACGAGGAAGAGTCCCGCTTCGAGATCGCTGTGGACGGTGTCGCCGCCGGCTTCGCGGGCTACCAGCTGGTGGACGGCGTCGCGATCTTCGACCACACCGTCGTCGACCCCGCCTTCGGTGGCCAGGGCCTCGGGTCGGTGCTGGTGGGCTACGCGCTCGCCGAGGCCCGCGCCCTCGGCTGGCGGATCATGCCGGTCTGCCCCTTCGTGGCCGTCTACCTGAAGCGGCACACGGAGTTCGCCGACATGGTGGTCCCCGTCCCGGACGAGATCGCGGAGTAGGACCCCGGCGTCCCTCGACTGCGACATAAGGGCCGCCCCCGGGGCTGTGCGGGGGCCCGTGGACTGAGCGCGTGCCCCGGCGAGAGGGCCCCTCGCGGCTCGCCCGACGTGTGGGACCCACCCTTGTGGGCGCCGCGGCTCGCTGCTAGCGTCGCAGGCGGAGTCGAGGGCGACTCCCAGGGTTGTTACCTCACGGGCAAGACCTGAGCAGCGCTTCACGGCGCCCGCTCAGGTCTTTTTCGCGTATGGGCCCTGCCGAACACCAGGAAAGGATCCCCCCCATGCCCCCCTTCACTCGGCTTCGACGCCTGAGTCGTCTCGCCATCGCCGTGGCGACCGGAGCGCTCGCTGCGGTCTCCGGCGCGCCCGCCGCGCAGGCCGCACCGACCCCGCCGTCCGCCGGCCAGGCCTGCGTGCGGACGCTGCCCGTCGGCACCTCCACCGTGCAGGTGCCCTTCGACGGTGCGACGTACTCCGTCCTGGTCCACGTCCCGGACGCCCCGCTGACCAAGCCGCTGCCCCTCGTGCTGGACCTGCACGGCAGCAACTCGAACGGCATCGCCCAGGCGACGCTCAGCGATCTCGATCAGGTTGCGGACGACGAGGCGTTCCTGGTCGCCAATCCCACCGCCGGGATCGCGCTGCCGACCACCACACCACTCCCGGACGGCAACTGGGCCTGGAATGTGCCGGGGGTTCCGACCACCGCGGGCGAGTTCCCACCGGCCGGCGCCCGCGACGATGTCGCGTTCTTGGCCGCCGTGGTCGATCAGCTCGACGACGCCGGCTGCGTGGATGACCGCCGGGTGTTCGCGACCGGCTTCTCCGGTGGTGGCCGGATGGCCTCCGCGCTGGCGTGCGCCCGCCCGGACCTGATCGCCGCGATCGCCCCGGTTTCGGGGCTTCGGGCCGGCCGCCCCGAGCCCAGCGACGTGACGCATCCGGACGCCGCGTCGTGCCAGCCGGGAAGCCCCGTGGCAGTGGTGAGCTTCCACGGGACCGCCGACTTCGTGAACCCGTACAACGGCAGCCCCGACCTGCGGTGGGGTTACCCGGTGGAGCTGGCCGCCAACCGGTGGGCCGGGCTCAACGGCTGCAAGCGGGGGCCGGTCAGCGGGGTCGTCAGCGAGCATGTGACCACCCTCGGCTGGACGCAGTGTGACGGCAGGGCGGACGTGCTGCTGTACACGGTGCAGGACGGCGGCCACACCTGGCCCGACACGGACGTCGACCTGAGCTTCCTCGGCGTGACCACCCACGAGGTGAACGCGTCGCGGGCGATGTGGGACTTCTTCGAGCGGCATCCCAAGCTCGGCCGCGCCTGACACGCGACGGTTCTACCCCGATCCGGGCGGCCCTCCGTTTGGGGCCGTCCGGATCGGTCGCCTCTCGCGGATCGGTGCCCCGGACGGTGAAGGAGTCGCCGCCAGACGGGCAGTCCCGTCACGGTGGCGGCCCGGCCGGTGGCCGCACGGGGTCGGTCAGCGGGTCTCGGCGCGCGACGCGGGGGCAGCCTCGGCGGCGACCTCGTCCTGGGCGTAGCGCCGGACGAAGTTGCTGAGCAGCAGGTGTTGCACCCCGGTGACGGCGGACGAGCGGGCCATGGTGATCAGCTCGTCCAGCTCGTCGGGGTGGAAGTAGCCGGCGTGCTGATAGATCCGCATCCGCTCCTCCAGGTCGTTGACGTCCAGCTCCGGGTGGAACTGCGTCACGTACACGTTGGCCCCCACCCGGTACATCTGCGTGGGGCAGGCCACCCCGGTGGCGAGCAGCTCGACCCCCTCGGGCAGCGTCGTGCAGGCCTCTTTGTGGCCGACGAAGGCGCCGAAGACACCGGGCACCCCCGCGAGCAGCGGGTCGGCGTGGCCGGCCTGGGTGAGGGTCACGGTGGCGGCGCCCACGGACTCCCCGTAGGTGCGATCGACCACGCCCCCCAGGTGCGCGGTGACCGTGCCGATCCCGTAGCAGAGGCCGAGGAAGGGACGGTCCTCGTCGACGATCTGGTCGAGGAGCCGCCGGATGTCGGCCTCGACCCGCAGCTGCAACTCCGACTTCACCTCGTCCGAGATGTTGAACGGGGAGCCCCCCAGCAGCACGCCGGAGTAGGCGTCCAGGTCGATGACCGGCAGCGGACCCGCCTCGACCCGGACGTGGACCAGCTGGTCCTCCGCGAGGCCGGCATGGCGGAGAACCGAGCGGTATTCGGCGACGGCAGCGCCGTCGTGGTCGCGGGTGGCCAGCAGCAGGAAAGGCTTCACACGGCGAGGTTAGTGCCAAAGCGCGGCCCTGACGCGTGTGTCACGACCCGACCCGGGGCCGCGGCTCAGGCGTCGACCCAGGCGTAGATGCCCTTGAGCGGCACGTTGCGGATGGACACCTTGTTGTTGACGTCACCGCCGATGACCCGCAGATGATCGGGGAAGACGCCCACCACGATGTCGACGTGGCGCGAGGTCTTCGTCGATGACGGCCCGCTGCCGTAGAGGACGAGGTCGCCGATCCCCACGCCCTCGACCCCGCGGTGCATCCGGTCGAACCTCTTGGCCCACCGGTACAGGTCGCCGGAGAACGAGTAGACCGGGACGGTGTCGCCGGCACGGCGCCAGACCCAGGTGGCGAAGAGGCTGTCCCACGGCATGCAGCCGCCGTAAGGGTTGCAATTGCTGCGGCGCTCCCTCTTGCCCAGCTGCGACCGGGCGATCGACACGATGCGCGCGTCCATGACGTCGCCGCGGCCGTCCGGGGACGCCGTGGTGGTCGTCCCGGGAGCGGGGGTCTCGGCGGGGCACACCCTGATCGCCGGATCGTTGCCGCCCTTGAGGAAGGCGGCCGAGAGGTAGCCGGTCTTGGTCTTGTGGGTCACCCGATTCCACTGGCTGGTGGGGCCCTGGGTGCCGCTGACCCGCTGGCCCTCGACCTTGCAGGTGATGACCACCTGCGTGCCCTTCTTCAGCTCGGCCAGGATCTTGCCGTCCGTCGCCGGGGTGGAGCGGAGCCGCAGCGGGGTGCTGCTGCCCGGGGTGTCGACGACCGCGGTGACGGGTGCCGCGACACTGGGGGAGGGCGCGGGGGAGCGGCCGCCGAACTCGGGCACGCTGCAGCCGGCCAACAGACACGCTGCCATCAGGGTGACGCCGGCGGGGGAGAGCCGTGGGGGTGGCCACGTCATGGAGCGAGGCTACTCGCGAATGCAAGGTCACCGGGCGTGCCGGGACCGGCTCGTCCGGGGGGTCCGATCCCCCAACCCGGGACGGCGACCCGACGCAGCGGAGTCGCGCGCGACCCCACCCGGCCCGGGCGCCCCGTGAGACCATGGGCTATGGAATACGAGCCCCACGATCCCATCGTCCACGAGTTCGATCTGGCCTGCACACCCGAGCGGGCGTTCGAGGCCTACACCGCCGAGATGGGGAGGTGGTGGCACCGTGACTACACCGGCAACCCCGACACCTTCCGCGACGTCACGATCGGCCCGCGGCTGGGCGGCCAGGTCACCGAGCAGCACACCGGCGGCGCCGAGCACGACTGGGGCGAAGTCATCGGCTGGGAGCCCGGCGTCAGGGTGGCCTACACCACCACGCTGGCCATGAACCGCACCTGGCCCACGATCATCCGGGTCGCCTTCGCCGGCACCGAAACCGGCACTCATGTGACCTTCGAGCACGGCGGCTGGGACTCCCGCAACGTCGCGGAGCGGGAGCGCTTCGGCGACTGGCCGGTCTTGCTGGACCGCTACCGGCGCTACGTGGCCACCGGAACACCCGAGGAGGGTTGATGCTGGCGGTCCACGTCGCCGTCCGGGTGCTCCCGGACGCGATCGAGGCCTTCCGGGAGGCGACGCTGGCCAACGCCCGCGCCAGCGTGGCCGAGCCCGGGATCGCCCGCTTCGACGTGTTCCAGCAGGAGGACGACCCGGCGCACTTCCTCCTGGTGGAGGTCTACCGGACCGACGAGGCGACGCTGGCGCACAAGGAGACCGCGCACTACGCGGCCTGGCGGGACGCGGTCGCGCCGATGATGGCCGCCCCGCGCACCGCGGTGCGCTACCGGACGGTCTTCCTGCCCGAGTAGCGGGCGTCGTCCGTCCGGCTCAGATGCGGACGGCCGGGGCCCAGTGACCCGAGGCGAACGTACGGATGCCGAGCGTCTGCAGCCGCTGGCGGCTGTCGGCCGCCTGCTCGGGGTCGGCGTCCATGAAGGCGGGCAGCGCGCCCAGGGTGGCCTCGGGGGAGACGCTGGCGCTGTCGCCGATGAACCCCACGCTGCGATGGATGAAGGCGACGTGACCGGGAGTGTGTCCGGGCGTCGGCACGGCGCGGATCCCCTCGGCGATCTCGGAGTCGCCGCGCACCAGGTCGGCCCCGGCGGGCAGCTTCGGCAGGCCCGGCAGGGCGAGCGCGCGCCGGAACGGGGTGTTGGGGACCGGGGCCAGGCCGCGCAGGATCGCCGCGTCCGCCTCGCCGATCCAGACCCGGGCGCCGGTCCGCCGCACCCACTCCGCCGCGGAACCGGCGTGGTCGATGTCGTAGTGGGTGAGCAGGACGTCGGTCACGTGGTACGGCGAGAGGCCGTGCTGCACCATCGTCCGGGCGACGTGGTTCAGGTTGAGGCGCAGCCCCGGGTCGATCAGCACCAGGCCCTCGCGACCCTTCACCAGGTAGGTGTTCGCGCCGGCGCGGGTGGGCAGGTGGAAGGCGCCCTCGCCCAGGTCTCTCATGCATCCTCCGGTCGGTGTGCGCGTCGGGTCAGGGTGAGCCCGACGAGGCGGGCCACGACGATGGCCAGGTACAGCATGCCCGCGATCTGCTGCAGCATCACCAGGCTGCGGGCGTGCGGCTTCACAGGGACGATGTCGGACAGGCCCGTGCTGGTCATGGTGGTGCAGGACAGGAAGAGCAGGTCGAACCACGTGCGGGCGGCCGTGGGGTCGACGGCCGCGATGAACGAGCCGGGGACCAGCGTCTGGCAGATGCCGTACAGGTGGGCCCACAGCCACACCGCGACGGTGAACGTGGCGCCGACCGCCAGCAGCTCGTCCGTGCTCACGTGGTCGTCGGAGAACATGTAACGGAGCAACCCGACGAACGTGTAGGCGTAGAAGGCGGCGTGGAAGATGTCCGACCACAGCTGCCACGGCTGGGCGCCGTTCGTGGCGACGTCCACGATCGTGAGCACCACGACGGGGATGCCGATGGCCACCGCCACCCACGTCAGGGACGGGGTGGTGTGGACGACGGCGAGCGCCAACCCGACCACGACAAGGCCGAACAGCGACAGCGCCAGCCGTGGGAGGCCGCTGTCGTCGGCCACCTCGATGAAGGGGTACAGGACGATGCCCAGCAGCTGGGCCACCAGCAGCACGCCGCTCGGGTGCGAGCGCACTAGCTGCCAGGCCTTCGTCACAGCGTCACCCTAAACCACGCGGTCGGCGACGCGCCGGTGGTCGTGCGCGGCCCGCCGGGGCGTGGGATCGGGCGGTCAGCTGCTGAAGAAGAGGCTGCCCAGGCCGCGGCGGTGATAGCGCTGGTTGCCGCGGTAGCCCCAGTCGGGGCCGGGGCCGTAGCCCATCGGCGCCGACTGTGGGGGCGGCTGCAGCAGCCGCGACTCCAGCTGGGTCAGGTGTTCGAGCTCGCCGAAGTCGAGGAAGACGCCGCGGCAGCCCTGGCACTGCTCGAGGTGGACGCCGTTGCGCTCGTAGGTGCGCATGGCGCCGCCGCACTTGGGGCAGCGCAGGGTTCCGGCCGGTGCCGCGGCGGCGGGCTGATAGGGCTCGTAGCTGGGGATCGGTTCGCTCATGTCATTCACTGTGCCATCCGCTCACAGGCACTCAGCAGTGAGTCGGCTGTGGGCTCGCTGTGAAGCCGGGCGCGGACGGCGGCGACGAGGACGGCGCATCGCGCGGGCAGGTCGACGGCCGGCCACGGGTCCTCGGTGGGCGCGTAGCCGTCGAGGAATTCGCGCCAGTCGTCGTCCGGGAGCAGGCCGGCGGCCCAGAAGCCGGCGGGCCGGGCGAGGTCCCACCACGGGTCGCCGAGGGCGACGTCATCGGGGTCGAGCAGCAGCCAGCCGGCGTCGGTGAGGCCGAGCTGACCCAGGTGCCAGTCGCCGTGGATCACGGTGGTGCGGTTGCCCCGGTGCGTCGCCGCCTCGTCCGCGAGCCGTCGTCCCAGCGCCGCCAGCGTCGGGTCGTGGGTGCGCGCCGCGGCCCGGGAGACCCGCTCGGGCCACGTGGGTGCGGGCAGGGTCGGCGGCGGCTCGACGCGAACCCGATGGAGGGCGGCCAGCAGGGCGCCCGCCTCGCGCCAGGGGGGATCGTCCGGCTCCGCCGGCGCGACCGCCGGCCAGCGGGTGACCACCCAGCCGTCCGTCGTGGTCGCCGGTCCCAGCGGCTGGACGAAGGGTGCGGCGACGATCGCGTCCAGGCGGTGCTGGACGTCGGCGAGCGACGTCCCCGCCCGGTGCCGCTTGGTGACCACCCCACCGGCGAAGCTCAGCCGGGCGCCCGAGGCGGTGGTGAGCTCGCGTTCGAGCCCTCGAGACCCCCGGCCGTGGCGAGGGACGAGGGGGTCGCGGCTGGGCACTCCCCGAGCCTAGGGGAGGGGTCGGCGGTGGGGGGCGGCAGGGGAGCCGGACGGGGCGGGGTCAGGGGGAGCCGGACGGGGCGGGGTCGGGGCGTGGGCCGGCCTGATGGCGGACGGGAACACGTCAGCCCTCCGGCCTGTCGGGCGGCGGGGCGTTGCGGCACAATCGCGGCATGACCAACGACGCCGCAGTGGACGCGTACCTGACCGGACTGCCCGAGCCCCAGCGCGGCACGCTGCAGGCGATCCGGGAGGCGCTGCATCGGCTGCAGCCGGGGCTGACCGAGGGCATGAGCTACGGCTGCCCGGCGTTCCTGCTGGGCGGCAAGAAGGTCGCCGGGCTGTCGTCCTCAGCCAAGCATGTGAGTTATCTGCCGCACTCCGGCTCTGTCACCACCACGATCGCCGAGTCCCTGGTCGGCTACTCGTTCTCGAAGGGGGCGGTGAAGCTGCCGGCCGACCGGCCGCCCTCGGACGAGTTCCTGCGGATGATGCTGGACGCGCGGCTCGCCGAACTCTGATCCGGACGAGGGCACACGGGCGGGGCGCGTCCTGCCGCCCAGCGGCCCGCGTGGCCGCGACGGCGGCCCTCCCTACGCCAGGCGTTCCCAGCGGGGCAGTGACGTCAGCCCGACCGGCACTGTGAGCGTGGCGGGGCCGTCGGTGACCACGCCCGCCTCCGAGCGCCAGCGGCCCGGCGGCAGCAGCACGCGGCGGTCGGTCGCGCCGCGCTCCAGCACCGGGGCGACCAGCAGGTCTTCGCCCAACAGGAACTCGTCGGTCACGTCCTCGTAGCCGGCGTGATGGTAGGCCAGGGGTCGCAGGATCGGCTCGCCGGTGCGGGCCGCGTGATCGACCAGGGTCGTGATCAGCGGCAGCAGCGCCTGCCGCACCTCGACCGCCGCCTTCACCGCGGCCAGGTGCTCGGCGTCCAGGACCCGCCACGGCTGCAGCGAGAACTGCATCATCGGGAACAGCGCCGAGCACTGGGCGAAGCGGACGAACAGCTCTGCGTCGATCGGCGCCCCGTCCTCGAACGAGGTGAGTTCGCCGCCGCCGATCATGTCGGGGCAGGTGAACGCGTGCCCGATCAGGCCCTGGGCGATGCCCTCGCCGATGAGTGAGCCCAGGCCGGTCTCGTCCCAGCGTCGGGGCTTGTCGTGCAGGCGTTGCGCCAGCGGTTGGCCGCCGAGCTTCCAGCACGCGCGCAGCTCGGCGAGGCCGAACTCGGTGCCCAGCCGGGCCCACGCCTCGCACTGGGCCAGCGGGCCCGCGCCGGAATGGCTGACGTCGGTGGGCTGGTAGTAGCGGATGTCGCCGGCGTCCAGCTTGAACCCGTCGACGCCCAGGTCCTGCAGCGCGCGCAGCCGCGCGCGCAGCCAGTCCAGCGTGGCGGGGTTGGTCAGGTCGAGGACGGCCGAGAAGCCGTTCCACCACAGATGCACGGCCGGCATGCCGGTGGTGCTGCCGAGCAGCAGGCCCCGCCGGTAGAGGTCGCGGGCGGTGGCCGAGTCCGGGCTGACGTAGGGCACGAGCCACACCATCACCGTGAAGCCGAGGTCGTGCAGCTCGGCGCACATCGCGGCCGGATCCGGGAACTGGTCGGGCGCGAACTCCCAGGTTCCGTAGTCGCGGGCCCACAGGTCGTCGATCATGATCACGCCGGGCGGGAACCCGTTGGCCAGGACGTTGCGGGCGTAGGCCAGCACCCCCTCCTGGGTGGGGACGAACGGCGTCTCGATCCAGGTGTTGTACTGCGGGGCCGCGAACAGCGCCGCCGCGGGCGCGCGACCGGAGGCGGGGAAGTGGGCGGCCTGGGCGCCCCGGTACGCCTCGGCCAGCGTGTCGCCGTGCTGCTCGACCCGCACGCCCTCCCCGGTGAGGGTGAGCGACCCGGCTCCGTCGAAGGCGAAGGCGAAGGGCTCGTCCGACCAGACCGCGCGGCCCCGGCTGCTGACGAGCAGCGGCGCGTGCTGGTTCGAGCCGCCCATCGGGTCGTCCACGAACCCGGCGTTGGTGGCCAGGTCGCGGGCGTGGGGGCGGGCGCCGAACGGCTGATGGGTGCCGTCCGCGACGGCCCCACCCCACCACCGTTCGCCCTCCAGCAGCGGCAGGACCAACGTGGACGCCTCGGGCATGGCAGGAGGGTATCCCCGGCGGGCGCCGTTCGTCCGGAGAAGGGCGTCGCTGTCGGCACTCTTCCCCGGAGAAGAGGCGGGCGGGTCGGCCCCCGGGGTCAGCAACGACGAGCGGGCCGAGCCTGGGGAGTCAGGTCGGCCCGCTCGCGGGGGGTGGGTGTGGGAAGTCGGGGATGGGACGAGGTGGGGCAGCGCCGCCCGTGGGGAGGCGGTGCCCGCACCTCGGGTGACGCGGGCGGGTGGGGGTCCCCGGCGGGGGGTGGTCGTCCGGGGACCCCCACGGGCCTACTTCTTGTTGGGCGGCACCTTGCACGAGGCGGTGGCGGTGTTGCCGGCCGCGTCGGTGGCGGTGATGGTGGCGTCACCGAGGAACTGGAAGTGCCAGTCCACGGCGCCCTCGAACTCACTGACCACGGAGGCGGGCGCGCCCACCGACTGGGTCAGCTTGATGTAGGTGCCCGGGTCGTACGGCCCGAACGTGGTGCCGGTGGTCGTGTCGGTGATGGACACCGTGACGCCCGGCAGGTTGTCGGAGGCGACCAGCTGGAAGAAGCCGGAGCTCTTCCAGTTGCCCGGGGTGACACCGTCCGGATTGACGCCCGGGCCGCACTGGATCGTCGGCGGGGTGACGTCGTTGACGGTCACGTTCACGGTCTGGGTGAAGTCGTTGCCCTCGTCGGTGCCGTTGATGAGGAACTTCGTGGTGCACGTCAGGGTGTCGCCCTGCGGTGCGTTGGCGGCCACCGTGATGGTCTCGTCGAACACGACGTCCGAACCGCTGATCACGGTCTGCGGCAGGGCCGGGTCGAAGCTGACCGACAGGCCGGTGTCGCAGGTGGTGGACGCGGTCACCTCGGCGGGCAGGTTCTGCAGGCCCGCAAGGATCTGGGCGGCGACCTCTCCGGGAGCCACTGCTCCGGAGTAGGTGCCCCCGGTTGCCGCGGCGATCGCCGTGGCCTGGCCGGTGGCATCGAGGCCGTCGCCTCCGGTCACGCCGATGGCGATGACCTGGGCGCCGACATCGGTGAGCGAGGTGATCGCGTCGGCCTGGGTGTGGCCGTTGCTCGGGTCATGACCCGAGGCGTCGCCGAACCACGCGACGATGCGGGTGGAGTTGGCGCGGAAGGTGATGGCGTCGCCGCCGTTGCCGATCTGCCACAGCGCGTTCAGCTGGGCCTCGGGGGTGTCGCCGCCGCCGTCCGCGACGAGGCTGTCGACCGCCGTCTGGGCGGTGGCCGCCGTGGCCGTCAGGTCGGTGCGGACGCGGAACACCTCGGCGCCGTCGCCCTCGTCCTTGTAGGACGCGACCGCGAACTGGGCGTCCGGCTGGGCGGCCTTGACCGTCGTGATCAGCGAGTTCAGCTCGGCCTGCACGTTGGCGATGGACGCGCCCATGCTGCCGGTCTCATCGACGAGCAGCACGATGTCGGGCTTGGGCGGGATCTCCGGGGTGGTCACCGTCTTGCTGACGGTGATGGAGGCGCCGGGGTCGAGCGACTCGTCGACCGTCAGCGGTGCGACCCCGGCGAACGCCAGGGCGGGGGTGAGGGCGAGCGCCAGGCCAGCGGTGATGCTGAGTCCGGCGCGGAGCAGGGGTGGGGATGTGAACACAGGAACCTCCTGTTGGGGTTGGTGCCGCGCATGGGGTACATCGCGACACTCACTAGGTGCGTGCGACACAGCGCCTGATACCGGCACCGAGCGTGCCGGCTTCCGATGCGAGCCCTCCTGTGCCGCACCGCGAGTGACGCGGCGGCGAGGAGGCACGTCCACGGGCACGACCCCGAGGGACGCGCCGGTCGAGTGGCGGGGGCCCGGTCCCACGCGGACGAGGCCTAGCGGCGACGCTTTAGCGGCGCAGGCGTAGGCCCTGCGGGGTGAGGCTGAACCCGGCGCCGGCCAGCGCGCCGGCGAGCGGATGGTCCGAGCCGAAGATGCCGTCGCCGTCGATCTTCTTCACGGTGATCTTCCCCAGGGCGCCCCGCTGGACGGCGGCGGCCAACGAGGCCGCAGCGGCGCCCAGGGCGTCGGCATCGTCGGTCCACGACAGCAGCGTCCGACCCCCGCGCTCCAGGTACAGGACGAGGTCGCCGGCGACCAGGACGACCAGCGCGCCCGCCTTGCGCCCGGGCTGGTGGCCGCGACCCTGCTCGTCGGTGGCCGGGCGGCTCGGCCACGGCAGCGCGGCACCGTAGGGGTTGGCGGGGTCGGTCGCCGCCAGCACGATCGCCCCCCGGGCGGCGTCGGGGTGCCCTGGTCGGTCGGCGGAATCCGCGGAGGCAACGGAGCGCAGCCGGTCGATCGCGCCCCGCTCCCCGAACTGGGCGGCGCCGAGCCCCTCGACGAAGTAGCCGCGGCGCAGCTGCCCGGCCTCCTCGAACGCGGCCAGCACCCGGTAGGCGCCGGCGAAGCCGCCGGGCAGGTCCTCGGCCATGACGGCGCCGCGGGTCACCACGCCGTAGCGGTCGACCAACAGCTCGGCCTGGGCGCCGGCCAGCAGGGTGGGGTTCGGCTCGCGTTCGGGCAGCCGGGCCCACCGTCCGGCCACCTCGGGCGCCCCGGCGGCCCGGGGCAGCGGTGCCCGCGCGAGGCCGAGGCCCCGGCGGCCGTAACGGGCGCGCGCCGTCGCCGGGCGGGGCTTGTGGGCGGTGTGCCCCCCGGCCAGCAGCGCGCGCAGCGGCGCGAGGGTGTCGGTGGTGAGGTGGCCCGACCACGCCAGCTCCCACAGCGCCGCGGTCAGCGCCGCGTCGTCGCCGGAGCCCAGCAGCTCCGCCAGCCGCCGGAACAGGAACGCGCCGCCCGAGGCCAGCTCGTCCAGGACGGCGGCGGCCGGCGAACCCGGCGCCACCGGGGCGGCCGGGCGGAGCGTGAACGGGGCCAACTCGGCCGGGTGGAGGGCGACCCAGCCGTCGGTGCCCGACAGCGCCCCGGCCCCCTGCCAGAGCACCTCGCCGGCGGACACCAACTCCTCGAGCATCCCGGGGCGGTAGTCGGCGACCCGGGCCGGCAGCACCACCGACTCGAGCGCGCTGGCGGGAACGGGGTAGCCCGCCAGCTGCCGAACGACCGCGGCCACGCCGTCGGTGCCTCGCAGGGCGCCGACCTCGTGCCACACCGGCAGGAACCGGGCGTAGTCGAGCGCGGGCACCGGCTCCACCTCGGCCCGCAGCGCGGCGAGCGAGCGCCGCCGGATGACCCGCAGCACCCGGGCGTCGCAGAAGTCGAGCTCCTCGCCGCCCGGTCGCAGCCGCCCCTCGACGACGCGTCCCTCGGCGATCAGCCGGCGCAGGCAATCCCGGACGACGGCCGTGCCGACCCCCAGCCAGCCGGCGACCTCCCCATGGGTGAACGGCCCGTGGCTGCGGGCGTAGCGCGCCACCAGGTCGCCGAGCGGGTCGGCCACCGACGTGGTGAACGCGTCCGGCAGCCCCAGCGGCAGCGAGGTGCCCAGGGCGTCCCGCAGTCGGCCGGCGTCCTCCGCGGCCGCCCAGCGCTCCCGGTCGGCGACCCGCACGCGCAGCAGCCGCCGCGCCTCGCCCAGCCCGGCCAGCCAGCCCGGCACCTGGCCGCGGACGCCGTCCTCGGTGCGCGCGACGATCTCGTCCAGCCCGAGCGGGCCGATGGTGCGGACGAGGTCGGCCACATCCTCGGCGTCGCGGGCGCGGCGACCGTCGGCCAGGTGTTGCAGCTCGGCCTCGGTGGTGGCGATCGCGGCCGGGTCGAGCAGGTCGCGCAGCTCCAGCCCCTCGCCGCCGCCCAGCAGCTCCGACAGCAGCGCCGGGTCGAGGGTGAGGGCGGCCGCGCGCCGCTCCGCCAGCGGCGAGTCGCCCTCGTACAGGTACTGCGCCACGTAGCCGAACAGCAGCGAGCGGGCGAACGGGGAGGGCACCTGGCTCTCCACCTCGACGACCCGGATCGTCCGCGCGGCGATGGCGCGCATCAGCTCGGTCAGCGCCGGGACGTCGAACACGTCCTGGACGCACTCGCGCACCGCCTCCAGCACGATCGGGAAGCTCGGGTACTGGCTGGCGACCTCGAGCAGCTGCGAGGCCCGCTGCCGCTGCTGCCACAGCGCCTGCCGCCGGTCGGGGCGCCGCTTGGGCAGCAACAGGGCCCGCCCGGCGCACTCGCGGAACCGGGACTCGAACAGCGCCGAGCCGCCCAACTGGCCGGTGACCAGCTCGAACACCTCGTCCGGGTCGATCACGAGGGCCGCCAGCACGTCGTGGACGGGGGCCCCGGCGCCCTCGGAGGCCCAATCGGCGTCGGGCAGGCGGAGCACCAGGCCGTCGTCGGCGTGCATCGCCTGGACGTCCAGGCCGTGCTGCTCGCGCAGCCGGGCCGCGACCGCCAGCGCCCAGGGGGCGTGCACCGGCGCGCCGAAGGGCGAGTGGACGACGACCCGCCAGTCGCCGAGTTCGTCGCGGAAGCGCTCGACGACGATGGTCTTGTCGCTGGGGACGTGCCCGATCGCCTCCCGCTGCTCCCGCAGGTAGCCGACGAGGTTCTCGGCGGCCCACTCGTCCAGCCCCGCGGCCCGGACGCGGGCGAGCGCCCGGTCGGCCGGCAGCCCCGCCACCTCACGCAGGAACGCGCCGACCGCCTGTCCCAGCTCCGCGGGCCGCCCGAGGCTGTCGCCCTTCCAGAACGGCAGCCGGGCCGGCTGCCCGGGCGCGGGCAGCACCCGGACCTGGTCGTGGGTGATGTCCTCGATCCGCCACGAGGACGTGCCGAGCGTGATCACGTCCCCCACCCGGGACTCGTAGACCATCTCCTCGTCCAGCTCGCCGACCCGGCGCCCGGGCCCTTCGGCGCCGGCGATGAAGACGCCGAACAGGCCGCGGTCGGGGATGGTGCCGCCCGAGGTGACGGCCAGCCGCTGGGCGCCGCGGCGCCCGGTCAGGGTGCCGGCGAGCCGGTCCCAGACCAGCCGCGGCCGCAGCTCGGCGAACTCGTCGGAGGGGTAGCGGCCGCTCAGCATGTCGAGGGTGGACTCGAGGACGGCGCGGGTCAGGCCCGCGAAGGGCGCCGAGCGGCGGACGAGCAGCTCCAGGTCGGGGAGCGTCCACTCGTCCAGGGCCACCATGGCGACGATCTGTTGGGCGAGGACGTCCAGCGGGTTGGCGGGCACCCGCAACGCCTCGATCCGCCCCTCGCGCATCCGCTCGACGGTGACCGCGGTCTGGACGAGGTCGCCGCGGAACTTGGGGAAGAAGACGCCGTGGCTGACCGCCCCCACCTGGTGGCCCGCACGGCCGACGCGCTGCAGCCCGGAGCCGACGGACGGGGGCGCCTCCACCTGGACGACCAGGTCGACCGCGCCCATGTCGATGCCGAGCTCCAGCGAGGAGGTGGCCACGACCGCGGGGAGGCGTCCGGCCTTCAGGTCCTCCTCGGTCTGGGCGCGCTGCTCCTTGCTCACCGACCCGTGGTGGGCGCGGGCCAGCAGCGCCGGCGCCCCGTGGGACTGCCCGGACTGGGCCATCACCTCCGCCGGGCTGCGCAGCGGGTGCCGGGGCGGTGCCGCGGGGCCCCAGCCGGGTTCGACGTTGGCGAGCGATGACCTGTCCGCGTCGAGCGACGGTCCGGCTGCGGGGGGAGGCGTCCGGTCGCCGTCGATCGCCGCCCCGTCGCCGGTGAGGTCCGTCCCGTCCTTCTCGAGGGCCGCGGGTGCCTCGTCCGGCAGCCCGCGAGCCTCGAGCCGCTCGGCATGGATCTCGTTCAGGCGCGAGGTGAGCCGCTCCGCGAGCCGCCGCGAGTTGGCGAACACGATGGTGGAGCGGTGCCGCTCGATCAGGTCGACGATGCGCTCCTCGACGTGCGGCCAGATGGACGCCTGCTGGGCTCCGCCCCCCGCGGCACCCGAGGGCTGATCGCCGAGGCTCCCCAGGTCGGGGACGGGGACGACCACGTCGAGCTGCCAGCGCTTCTCGCTGGGCGGCACCACCGTGGTGACCGGCCGTCCGCCGGCCAGGAAGCGGGCCACCTCCTCGATCGGGCGGACCGTCGCCGACAGGCCGATGCGCTGCGCCGGGCGGGGCAGCAGGGCGTCGAGCCGCTCCAGCGATACCGCGAGGTGCGCGCCCCGCTTGGTCCCGGCGACGGCGTGGATCTCGTCCACGATGACCGTCTCCACGCCCCGCAGCGCCTCCCTGGCCTGCGAGGTGAGCATCAGGAACAGCGACTCCGGCGTGGTGATGAGGATGTCGGCGGGGCTGCGGGTGAACGCGCGGCGCTCGGCGGCCGGGGTGTCGCCGGAGCGGACGGCCACGCTGATCTCGGGGCGCGGCAGCCCCAGCCGGGCGGCGGCGTGGCCGATGCCCACCAGGGGTGAGCGCAGGTTGCGTTCGACGTCCACCGCCAGCGCCTTCAGCGGCGAGACATAGAGGACGCGGCAGGCGGGGGGAACACCGCCGCGGGTGTGGGCGGCGGGCACGGCGGCGGAGGTTGGCTGGGCGCGCGGGGGGCTGGTTCCGTCGTCGGACGCCGGGCTCTGGGACGGATTCCGGGCGGGCGCGGGACGTGACGGGAGTCGCGGGGACGGGCCGTCGGCGGGGGCGTCGGAAGAGGTCGGGGTCCGGGACGCCTCGTCCGGCGGGGCGACCAGCCGGTCCAGCGCCCAGAGGAAGGCCGACAGCGTCTTGCCCGAGCCGGTGGGCGCCACGACGAGCGTGTGATCGCCGGACGAGATCGCCGTCCACGCCCCCGCCTGGGCGGCCGTGGGCGCGGAGAAGTTGCTCCGGAACCACGCGGCGGTGGCCGGGGAGAATCGCTCCAGCACGTCCTCGTCCATGACGGGCCCACTCTGCCACGGACGTCCGACACCCGCGGTCGCGGCCGGCGCCCCTCGCCCTCGGGTTGCCGCCGTCATCCCGACCCGGCGCCCTCGTCCCCGGTTGGCGCACGGATCTCATCATCGGTCACTGGTGTCAGGAAGTGTTCGCCGCTTTCGTGTTATTTCATGACAGCGGCGAACACTTCCCGAAAGTAGTGACCGATGATGAGATCGGTGCGGCCCCGGGGGCCGGGCCCGGGGGACACCATCGGAACCGTAAGGCGGACGTAAGCACCGCCGGCACCTCCCCGCGGGGGGCCACGCTTAGGCTGAGGGGATGGCGCTGATCCTGGTGGTGGACGACGACGCCACCGTGCGCGAGGTGCTGGTCGACTACCTCCGCGCCGCCGGGTTCGCCACCGCCGAGGCCGCGGACGGCCCCGCCGCGCTGGCGCTGGCCGCCGGTCAGCGTCCCGACCTGGTGCTGCTCGACCTGACCCTGCCGGGGCTGGACGGGCTGGAGGTGTTCCGCCGGCTCCGGGCCGGGCACGGGGCCACCCCCGTCGTCATGCTGACGGCGCGGGCGGAGGAGCCCGACCGGATCCTCGGCTTCGAGGTGGGCGCGGACGACTACGTGGCCAAGCCGTTCTCGCCACGCGAGGTGGTGCTGCGGGTGCAGTCGATCCTGCGGCGCGCGGCCCCGGCCGGTCCCGCGACAACCTTGGGAGACGCCGACCTCACTCTCGACCCCGCGGCCCGACGGGCGCACCTGGCCGGCACCGAGCTCGCGCTCACCGCCCGCGAGTTCGACCTGCTGGCCTTCCTGGTCTCGCACCCCGGGGTCGCCTTCTCCCGCGAGGAGCTGATGCGCGAGGTCTGGGGCTGGGAGTTCGGCGACTCGTCCACCGTCACCGTTCACGTACGGCGGCTGCGCGAGAAGGTGGAGCGCGACCCGACCACCCCCGTCCGGCTGGCGACGGTCTGGGGCGTGGGGTACCGCTGGGACCCGCGGGAGGCCCCATGATCCCCGGGTGGGGCGACCTGCTGGTGTGCGTCCTGGTCACCGCGCTGACCGGGCTGGTGCTGGGCGCCGGGCTGCTGGCCCTGTCCCGCCGCTGGATGAGCGCGGCCATCGCCGGCGCCCCGCTGGTGGTGCTGGCGGCCGTCGCCGCCGGGGTGTGGGTGGGCGCGCAGAAGATGACGATCGACGGGCCGTCGCTGACGCAGGCGGTCACCATCCTGGCCACGAGCGTGCCGGTGGCCGTGGTCCTGGGCGCGGTGCTGGCCGTCCAGCTGCGGCGGATCGACCGGCAGCGGCTCCAGGACGAGGCCGAGCTGCGCCGCACCAGGGAGGTCGAACAGACCCGGCGCCAGATGGTGACCTGGGTGTCCCACGACCTGCGGACGCCCCTGGCCGGGATCCGGGCGCTGGCGGAGTCGCTGGCGGACGGGGTGGCCGACGACCCGTCCGGGTACCACCGGCGGATCATCGCCGAGACCGACCGGACGTCGCGGATGGTGGACGACCTGCTGGCGCTCACCGGCCTGCACGCCGGGCTGGGCTCGCGGCGGGAACCCGTCGCGCTGGCGGACGTGGTGTCGGACACGCTGGCGACCGTGCGGTCGACCGCGGAGCGGCGCGGCGTGGTGTTGCGCGGGGAGGTCACCGGGGCGCTCGGCGTCGTGGGCGACACCGCCCAGTTGTCGCGGGCGATGCTGAACCTGGCCGCCAACGCCGTCCAGTACTCCGCGCCGGGCTCCGAGGTGAGCCTGCGGGCGCGGCGGGACGGCGACGAGGTGGTCGTCGAGGTCACCGACGGCTGCGGCGGGCTCGCGGCCGAGGAGCTGGAGCGGCTCTTCGACGCCGGTTGGCGCGGCAACGCCGCCCGGACGCCCGACACCGCATCCGGGGCGCCGCACGGCGCCGGCCTGGGGTTGGCGATCGTGAAGGCGGTCGCGGAGGCCCACGGCGGGACGGTGGGGGCGGCCAACCTCGACCGGGGCTGCCGGATCTGGTTCAGCGTGGCGGTCGCCTGACGGCAGCGACCACTGCCCGTGGGCATCGCCAACCCGGACGATCGGGCCCCGACGTCGCTAGGGGGCCGGGATGAAGGAGCCGTCCAGCAGCCAAGGGGCCAGCGGCGTGTTCGCCACGATCCAGGTCTGCAGCGCCCGGTCGAGCCCCGTCATGACGGCGAGGCCAACGGCGATGAACACCAGCCCGAGCCCGCGTCGAAGCCAGCCGTTGGCGTCCGCCGCCCAGCCGAGGCGGGCGACCAGCCGCTGCCCCAGCAGCGCGACGGCCAGCAGCGTGACGCTGAGGCCGGCGGTGTAGGTGAGCAGCAGCACCAACCCCCACGCCGGCTCGGCGGGCAGCGCCGTCACCACGATGTAGGCGTAGAAGGGGGAGCAGGACGAGAAGACCGGCCCCAGGGCGGCGCCGGTCAGCAGGGCGCCGACGGTGCCGTCGCGGCCCCGGGCCCCCGCCAGTCGTCCGGTGCTGCGCTGCATCAGGTCGAGCCGCTCGGCGACCCACTCCCACAGCCGCGGGAACACGCTGATCAGGCCGAGCGCCACCAGCAGCCCGCCCGACAGCCCCGACCACACCTGGAACGGGATGTCGATCAGCGCCGTGGTGGCCTTCAGCAGCAGGCTGAACAGCACGACCGACGCCGCCAAGCCCGCGGTGACGATGAGCGCCCGCCGCGGGCCGTGCAGGGTGCCGCCGCCGAGCGAGCCGCCCACCACGACGGGCAGCAGCGGCAGCACGCAGGGGGCGAGGGTGGTCAACACCCCCGCCACCAGCGCGCCGAGCAGGACGAGCACTACAGCTGCTTCGTCTTGGCCAGGATCGCCTCGCCGGACTTCGTGCCCGTCCACATCGCGACCTTGCCCCCCATCGAGTCGACCTGGACGAAGGTGTGCTGCTGGGTGATGCCGTACTTCTTCTTCAGGTCGGTCATCGAGTCGTAGTCGACCTTGACCACGGTCAGGCCCGCGGGGACGCCCTCGCTCATGAGCGACGCGTCGGTGGCCTTGCAGTCGGGGCACCAGGTGGCGTGGAAGAACAGCACCTGGCGGGTGTTGGCGAGCATGTCCTTCTTCCCCAGGTAGTCCTCGTAACCGAGGTAGGTGCCGTGGGCGGCCATCGACTCGCCGGCCATGGACTCCGTCATGGAGGGGCTCGCCATCGGCTTGCTCATGCTGGGGCTGGCCATCGCCGAGGAGCTGGCGGCGGGGGTGGCCTGGGTGCCGGCGCAGCCGGTGAGGGTGAGGGCGCCGAGGAGGACGGCGGCGGCCAGGTGTCGGGCGTTTCGGTTCATGGCTCGAGCCTGCCGGTGGTGGGCACCCGATTCCAGAACGAGGTTCTTACCGATCCATGACACGATTCGTGCGTGACCGGTCTGCACATCGTCCCCGTGGGCCTCGACCATCCGGACGCCCGGGCGATGTGCCAGGCGGTGCAGGACCTGTACCGCCGCATCTACGGGGGCAGCGGCGACACCTCGGTGATGGACGACGCCCACTTCGTCCCGCCGCACGGCGAGTTCCTGGTCGGCTACCTCGACGGGCGGCCCGCCGCCTCGGGCGGCTGGCGGCTGATCACCGAGGACCGGGCCCGCTTCGAGCGTCCGACCGCCGAGCTGAAGCGGCTCTACGTCGACCCCGCCTTCCGCCGCCGCGGTCTGGCCACCGAGCTGCTGTTCGCGCTGGAGGACGCGGCCGCCGCCCACGGCGTCGAGCGCCTGGTGCTGGAGACCGGCCCCCGCCAGCCCGAAGCCATCGCCCTGTACCGGGCGCTCGGGTATACCGACACCGACGGTCGCGGCTGGGCCGAATACGTCGACTACCGCGGCACCGTCGTCCTGGGCCGCGACCTGACGCCCCGCCGCGCCCGCAGCTGACGGGCGACCGGGGCTGACGACGACCGGAGCTGTCCTCGTCCGGCGTGCACCGACCCGACGGGGTGTGCACCGACCCTCTCGGGGGGTGCGCACCGATCTCATCATCGGTAACTACTCTCAGGAAACGTTCGCCACTCTCACGTAATAACGTGCGAGTAGAGACGTAACCCGACAGCAGTTACCAATGATGAGATCGGTGCAGCCCCGGGGCACGGGCAGCACCAGGGGCGAGCCGCTACGTCGTCGGGCCGTCCGAGGCCGTGGTTTCGGCGGAGGGGGGCGTCACCGCGGGCGTCGCCCCCTGGGCGGAGGCACCAGCGGCCGGGGACGATTCCGCTTCCCCCGCCTTCTGCTCGGCGGACGACGCGGCCTTCGCGGCCCGGCGCTCCTTGCGGGAGCGGAAGCGCTCGACGAAGTCGTAGAGCACCGGGACGAGGACGAGGGTCAGCACCGTCGAGGACACCAGGCCGCCGATCACCACGATCGCCAGCGGCTTGGAGATGAAGACGCCGCCGCCGGTGACGCCGAGCCCCATCGGCACCAGCGCCATGATCGTCGCCATCGCCGTCATCACGATCGGACGAAGCCGCAGCCGGGCCCCGTTCTGGATGGCGTCCTCCAGCGACGCGCCGCGGCGCCGGTACTGGTTGATCAGGTCGATCAGCACGATGGCGTTGGTCACCACGATGCCGATCAGCATCAGCAGGCCGATCATGGACGGGATCCCCAGCGGGGTGTCGGTGAGCAGCGACAGCCCCACGGCGCCGGTCGCCGCGAACGGGATCGACACCAGCAGGATCAGCGGCTGCAGCAGCGAGCCGAACGTCGCCACCATGATCAGGTACACCACGGCGATCGCCACCAGCATCGCCAGCCCCAACTGGGCGAACGACTCCTGCTGCTGCTGGGACACCCCGCCGATCCGGACGGTGACGCCGTCCGGCAGGTCGAGGGCGGCCAGCCCCTGCTGCAGCGCGGTGGTCGTCCCGCCGAGGTCGGAGCCCGTGGGCGCGGCCGAGACGGTGGCCGTCCGGTTGCCCGCGACGTGCGAGATGGTGGCCGGGGCCTGCACCTCGTGGACGTCGGCCACCTGGTGGAGCAGCTTCGCCTTGGCCTTCGCCTTCGCGGCGTCCTTGCCGGCCTCCTGCAGCGCCTTGCTCTTGTCCTGGGTGACCTGGGCCTTGGCGTAGGAGTCGACGGTCTTGTCGTACTGGGCATCCAGGGCCTTGATCTGCGCCTTCGCGGCGGTGATCCCGGCCTGCACGGACGCGATCTGCTGCTTGATCCCCGCGTAGGGGTCCGGCGGCAGCGACGGCAGCGGCTGGCTGAGGGCCGCGGTCAGCTTCTTCAGCGTCGACTGCAGCGACGCCAGCTGGTCGACCGCCTTGGCCCGCGAGCTGCGGATCGCCTTCAGCCCGTCGAGGTAGCTGGCGTAGCCGTCCGCCTTCTGCTTGTCGGCGAAGGCCTCGGACGACGCCGTCACCTTGTCGCCGGCCTTCGTCCGCGCGTCGATGGTCTGCTTGGTCGTGATGGGCAGCGGCAGCTGCCGCAGCTCGGTGATGTCCTTGACCGGGGCGCGGGAGCGCAGGATCACGTCCAGCGTGATCTCGCCGCTGCGCAGCGAGGCGACCTTCTGGCCGCGGACGGCCCGGGTCACGGCCTGCCCGATCGAGCCCTGGGTCATGCCGGCATCCGCGGCGGCCTGCTCGTCCACGTCCACGGCCAGCATCTTCTTGGCCTCGGTGAGGTCGGACTTGATGTTCGACAGGTTCGGGATCGAGTGCAGCAGGTCGAGCACCTGCTGGTTCGCGGCGCCCAGCTTGGTCGGGTCCGGGGTCTCGACGTAGACGATGATGTCGGAGGACGAGCGCCCCACAAAGACCTCCGTCACCCCGACGCCGGTCAGTCCCGCGATGCCCTCGCGCAGCCGCGCAGCCGCGGCGTTGCCGTCGCTCTTGGGCTGCAGCGTGATCGAGTGCGAGGCGTGGTTGACGTCGGTCGCGCCGCCCAGCCCCAGCGTCGCGTTGCTGCTGCCGACCGAGGTGGAGTAGCTGAGGACGGTCGACTCGGCGGCGATGAGCGCCTCGATCTTCTTGGCGGCCGCGTCGGTCTCCTGCAGCGACGTGCCCGCCGGCAGGTCCTGGGAGATGACCAGGCTGGTCTGCCCGGCCTCGCCGATGAAGTCGGTCTTGAGCCGCGGCGCGAGCATCATCGTCCCGGCGAAGATGAGCACGGCCAGCGCGAGGGTGATCAGCCGGTGTGCCAGCGCCCAGTTCAGGGCCGGCAGGTAGGCCCGCTGCAGCCGGGTCGGCGGCTCGTCGTGCTCGTCCACCGGCGGACGAGCGTCGCCCCTGGCGGGCGGGCGGATGAACCAGGACGCCAGCACCGGGACGACGGTCAGCGACACCAGCAGGGAGGCGATCAGCGCCACGGTCACGGTGACCGCGAAGGGGCGGAACATCACGCCGGCCTGGCCGCCGACGAACGCGATCGGCAGGAACACGGCCACCGTCGTCAGGGTGGACGAGGTGACGGCGCCCGCCACCTCGCGGACGGCGGTGACGATGGCCTGGGGGCCGTATTCGCCCAGGCCGGCGTGCCGCTTGATGTTCTCGATGACGACGATCGAGTCGTCGACTACCCGGCCGATGGCGACGGTGAGGGCGCCCAACGTGATGATGTTCAGCGTGTAGCCGCCCGTCCACAGCCCGATGAGGGCGATGAACAGCGACAGCGGGATCGAGATCGCGGTGATGATCGTCGGCGTGATCGACCACAGGAACAGCATGATCACCAGCACCGCCATCACCAGGCCCAGCCCGCCCTCGACGGTCAGGTCGTGCACCGACTGCTCGATGTAGGGGGCCTGGTCGAAGATGGTCGCGAACGAGGTGCCGTCGCCGAGCTGGGTGGCCAGGCCGGGGAGCGCCTCGGCGACGCCGTGGGCGACCGCGACCGTGTTGCCGTTCTCCTGCTTGGTCACCAGCAGGGTGAGTGACTCCTTGCCGTTGGCGCGCGCGATCGAGGTCTGCTCGACCGGCAGTTCCTTCACGGTCGCGATCTCGCGCAGCTCGACCGGGCCGTCCGTGCCCTGGACGAGCAACGTCTCGATCGCCTCCAGCGAGGAGAAGCTGGTGCCCACCTGGACGTCCAGGTTCTCCGTGCCCGTGTGGACCGTGCCTGAGGGGATGCCGATGCCGTTGGCGGCGAACATGCTGGGCAGCAGGCTCACGTCCACCCCGTAGGAGTCCAGGTCCTTCTGCCTGGTGGTGACCACGATCTGCTTGGTGCGCTCGCCGGTGAGGGTGACGTCCCGGACGCCCTCGACGGTCTTCAACCGGGGGACGACGACGTCCTTGAGGCGCTGGCTCAGGTCGTCCTGGCTGCCGGTGGACGAGGCGGCGACCACGACGATCGGGATGTCGTCGAAGCTGCCCGCGATGACCGTCGGGGAGACGTCGCTGGGGAGCGAGGACGCGGCCGAGGCGATGGCGTTGCGGATGTCCTGCTGGATCTGGTCGGCGTCGTTGCCGTAGTCCCACTCGACCCGGACCTGGGACATGCCGCTGGTCGACTTGCTCGTGACCGCGGTGACGCCGGAGACGGCCTTGACGGCGTCCTCGACGGGCTGGGTGACGTCGCGCTCGACGGTCTCGGGGGTGGCCCCGATGTAGGCCGACACGACGGTCGCGCGCGGGATGTCGATGTTGGGGATGAGCTCCTGCTTGAGCGCGCCGGCGGTATAGACGCCCAGCCCGATCACGAGAAGCGACAGCAGCAATGCCACCGTGCGGTGGGTCAGGCTTGCCTGGGTCAGACGACTCATGAAATCCCCTCGGGACAGACGACGATTAATGTTAGCCTAGCGCTAATGAATAGCTGATCGGGAAGTGTCATGGACCAGAACCACCCTTTGATGGAGGACGACCGGGCTTCGCTGACCGCTCAGCTGAGCGACCTCGTCGAGGCGCTGCAGGCCAAGATGTTTCGCGTGGCCGGGCCGATGGAGCTGCCCCCCGACCTGACCCTGCAGCAGATGCGGGTGCTGGGCTTGATCGCCCGCAGCGAAGGCCTGACCATCAACGCCCTCGGTCATGGGCTGGGCGTGTCGGCGCCGACGGCGACCGGGCTGGTGGATCGCCTGGTCGAGAAGGAGCTGGTGGTTCGCCGGGAGGATGCGGCCGACCGCCGCGTCCGCCACCTCTGGCTGACCGATGCCGGACGCTCCACCCTGGCCGACCTCGAGAACCACGGCCAGCGGATGATCGACCGGCTCGTCCCGCTGTTGTCGGACGCGGAGTTGCGGGTGCTGGCCGACGGCTACCGCGTGCTGGTCGCCGCCGTCGACCGCGCTCCGGGGGCCCTCGGCTGCTGAGTCCGCGGACGCCGCGCCCCGGGGCATTCCCCCGTCGTGGGCCCGCTGCCGAGCGCCGGGCGCGGCGCGGCCACATCCCCAGCGGCGTGGCCGGCCCAGCCCCGGCGGCCGACCTTCTCGTCCCGGTGTCGGTCTCATCGACGCCGCCGCCGGGTGCCCAGTGCGGTCGGCCGGTGGCAGGCTGGGGCGATGAACGACGAAGTGTGGGATGTCTCGATCACCCCCACCACCCCGTTGGTGCTGGCGGGGCGCGTGTTCGACGCCGCCCACCCGGCGGTGATGGGCATCATGAACCGCACCCCCGACTCCTTCTATCCCACGGCCCGCTACACCGAGCTGGGCCCCGCGCTGGAGGTGCTCGACCGCCTGGTCGCCGAGGGCATGGACATCCTGGACGTCGGCGGCGTCCGTGCCGGCCAGGAGGGCGACTGGGTCGAGGCGGACGAGGAGATCAAGCGGGTGCGGCCGTTCCTATTGGCCGCCCGGGAGCGGCATCCCAACCTGCTGCTCAGCCTCGACACCTGGCGCGCCGAGGTGGCGCGCGCTTGCGCCGACGCCCGGATCGACCTGGTGAACGACACCTGGCAGGGGGCCGACCCGGCCCTGGTCGGTGTGGCCGCCGAGCTGGGGGCGGGCTACGTCGTCTCGCACACCGGCGGCGCCGCCCCCCGCACCGACCCCCGGGGCGTCACCTACGGCCCGCTCCCCGAGCGGCCGGACGGCGTGGTCGCCGATGTGCTGGCCGTCCTGGCGGCCGGGGGCGAGCGGGCGATGGCGGTCGGCATCCCCGCGGAGCGCATCCTGCTCGATCCGACCCTCGACTTCGGCAAGACCACCGCGCACTCGCTGCGGACGCTGCGGGCCACGGCCCAGGTGGCGTCCCTCGGCTTCCCGGTGCTGCAGGCCCTCTCCCGCAAGGACTTCGTCGGCGAGACCCTCGACCTGGAGGTGGACGACCGCCTGGAGGGCACCCTGGCCGCCACCGCCATCGCGGCCTGGCTGGGGACGGTGGCGTTCCGCGCCCACGACGTCCGCGCCACCCGGCGGGTGGTGGACATGGTCGCGTCCATCCGCGGCGATCGTCCGGCCCTGGTGAACCTGCGCGGCGTTCCCGGAACCGGACGCTGATCCGGCCGGGGCGCCCGGTCAGCCCTGCGGGGCGCTCCGGCCGTGACGGACGGGAGCGTCGGAGGGGGCCGCGGCCGCGCAGGCGTCGCGGACGAGGGCGGCGAAGGTGTCGATGTCCTCGGTGGTGGTGTCGAAGGAGCACATCCAGCGGACCTCGTTGACGGAGGCGTCCCAGTCGTAGAAGAAATAGCGCTCCCGGACGACGTCGGCCACCCCGTGCGGCAGCCGCGCGAACACCCCGTTCGCCTCGGTCGGGTAGGCGAAGGACACCCCCGGCACGTCGGCGAGGGCCGCCCGCAGCCGGGCCGCCATGGCGTTGGCGTGGGCCGCGTTGCGCTGCCAGAGGTCGCCGTCGTAGAGCGCCACCAGCTGCGCCGACACGAAGCGCATCTTGCTGGCCAGCTGCATGTTGAACTTGCGGGCGAAGCTCAGCCCGTGAGCGGCCTCGGGGTTGAGGACGACGATCGCCTCGGCGCCCAGGGCGCCGTTCTTGGTGCCGCCCAGCGACAGGACGTCCACGCCCGCGTCGGCGGTGAACGAGGCAAAACCCGTACCCAGGGCCGCGGCGGCGTTGGAGAGCCGCGCCCCGTCGAGGTGCACCGTCATCCCCAGGGAGTGGGCGTGCTCGCAGATCGCGGCGATCTCGTCGGGGGTGTACAGCGTGCCCAGCTCGGTCGACTGGGTCAGCGACACGGCCAGCGGCTGTGCCCGGTGCTCGTCGCCGAAGCCCCACGCCTCGGTGTCGATCAACTCGGGGGTGAGCTTTCCGTCGGGCGTCGGCACCGAGTACAGCTTCAGCCCGCCGACCCGCTCCGGGGCGCCCCCCTCGTCCACGTTGATGTGGGCCGACTTGGCGCAGACCACCGCGCCCCAGCGGGGCACCATCGCCTGCAGGGCGGTGACGTTGGCGCCGGTCCCGTTGAACATCGGGAAGGCCTGGGCGGCCGGCCCGAAGTGCTGCCGGACGACCTCCTGCAGCCGCGCGGTGTATCGGTCGCCGCCGTAGGACGACTGGTGCCCGCCGTTGGCGGCCGCGATGGCGTCCAGGATCTCGGGGTGGATGCCGGAGTAGTTGTCGGAGGCGAAGCCGCGGACGGCGGTGTCATGAAGCTGCACGGAGGGATTCTTTCACTGGTGGGCACAGGACGCCGTCGGGCGCCCCGGGGAGTTGTGGCCGCAGGGGTTGGCCCGACGCGCCGCGGGCGAGCGGTGCCGGCGTCGGGCGTTGGCGTCCGGCCGGGTCAGGGCCACAGGGCGACGAAGCGGGCGGCCAGGTCGTCCACGTCGGTGTGGCGGGAGTAGTCGCGCCCGGGGTCGGCGACCCGGTCGGCGGCGCTGACCAGCGCCATCACCCGCTCCACGTGCACCGTCGCGGGGGTGTCGCGCAGCGCGTGCCCGACGGCGGCGAGCCAGGCCTCCGCCCCCGCCTTCGCGGCCAGGTAGTTGGCGTTGCCGGCCGTCGGACGCGCCAGGCCGGTGGACGACACGATCGCCACCCGGCCGGCGGATGAGGCGCGCAGGGCGGGCAGGAACGCGCGGGTGGTGTTGCGCAGGGTGCCCAGCACCCGGGTCTCGAGCCAGCGCCAGTCCTCGTCCGACTGCCCCTCCAGGCCGCCGCCGCCCCGCCAGCCGCCGACCAGGTGCAGCAGGCCGTCGATGGGCCCGACGCGCTCGGCCAGCGCGCTCACGGCGCCGAGGTCGGACAGGTCGCAGACCTCGCGGGCCGCCGCCGGGACGCCCGCCAGCCGGCCCGCATCCGACCCGACGGCGATCACCGCGTGGCCGGCGCCCCCCAGCGCCGCGCCCGTCGCCACGCCCAACGCGCTCGAGGCCCCCGCAATCAGCACCCGCATACCTACTCCTTCTTCCGTGCTCCCGTGACCTCTGACCCGCCGTCCGCGCGCGTCCGAACGGGCCCCTCGGCGGCGACCGCGCCGGTGACCGCGACCGCGCGCCCCCGCGACCCGCACCGATCTCATCATCGGTAACTGATGTCGCCTAACGTCTCTGCTTTCGCGTTATAACACGACAGCGGTGAACGCTTCCCGAAAGTCGACACCGATGATGAGATCGGTGACGCCCGGCCGCCGGCACCGTGACCTCACCAACGCCGGGAACCCGGCGGGACGCGGTCGCCTCAGGCCGTGGCCCCGGTGATGCCGGACGTCGACGTGATCACGTCGCGCATCTTCCGCTCGAAGGCCTCGAAGAACATGCTGAGCGGGAACTCGTCGTCCATCACCAGGTCGGTGAGCTCGCGCGGGGTGCCGAGCAGCGGCAGGTCCTTGGCCTTCCAGCGCGATGCCGGGTGCGGCTCCAGCGTGCCCGCGACCAGGTCGTAGGCGGCCAGCCAGTGGTTGAGCTTCGGGCGGTCGATGGACTGCCAGTACAGGTGCTCGATCGCCTCGCCGAGCTCGTTGACGCAGTCGGGGACCCGGTCCCACTCGAAGGCGAGCTGGGTGTCGGTCCAGTGCAGGACCCGGCGCTGATGCAGCCAGGCGAACAGCAGCTGGCCGCCCAGGCCGTCGTAGTTGCGGGTGCGTCCGCCGGTGATCGAGAACCGGAAGATGCGGTCGAAGATGACGCAGTACTGGACGAGCTTGGCGTGCCGAGCCAGCTCGCGCTCGGCGGGGGTCGGCTCGGTCTTGGCGGCGATCCGGCGCTCGATGGCCACGGCCTCGCGGAACGCGGTGAGGTCGCAGCGCATCTCCTCCAGCGAGTAGAGGAAGTAGGGCATCCGCTGCTTGATCATGAACGGGTCGAACGGCAGGTCGCCGCGCATGTGGGTGCGATCGTGGATCAGGTCCCACATGACGAACGTCTCCTCGGCGAGCCGCTGGTCGTCCAGCAGCTCGGCGGCCAGCTCGGGCAGGTCCAGCTTGGTGACGCCCACCGCGGCGCGCAGCACCCGGCGGAAGCGGGCGGCCTCGCGGTCGGCGAAGATCGCGCCCCAGGTGAACGTGGGGATCTGCCGCATGGCGACGGTCTCTGGGAACAGCACGGCCGAGTTGGTGTCGTATCCGGGGGTGAAGTCGAGGAATCGGATCGGGACGAACAGGCCGTTGCTGTACTCGGAGGCCTCCAGGGCCGCCACGAAATCCGGCCAGATGACCTCGACGAGGACGGCCTCGACATGCCGGTTCCGGGAGCCGTTCTGGGTGTACATCGGGAAGACGATGAGGTGGGTCAGCCCGTCGCGGCGGTGCTGCTGCGGCTGGAACAGGATCAGCGAGTCGTAGAAGTCGGGCTCGCCGAAGCCGCTGTCGGCCCAGCGCCGGAAGTCGATCACCACCTGCTCCAGGTAGGCGCGGTCGTGGGGGAACAGGCCGGTGAGTTCCCGCACGCCCTCGATCAGCGACGCCACGAGGCCGTGGGCGTCCTCGTGGTGGGACGGATCCTCGATGGCGCCATTCTGCGATTGCAGCGGCTGCAGGGCGGTGGCGGCGTCCTTGATGCGGAGCCAGGCCGGATGCTGCGCCAGGGTGGCGGCGCGGACAGGGGCGACGGTGGTCATGCCGAATTGTCGCCGTCGGATCGGGGATTGACAAGAGACTTCCCCGAAGGACGCGAAGGTTTCGCGTGATCGGGCGGTTGGCTGGTGATTGGGCCGCAATATTTACTGTCGGGCGGTGGGCCGGTGTCGGCGTGCCCCTCCGTGGCTGGTGGACGCGCCGATCTCATCATCGGTAACTACTCTCACGAAGCGTCCGCCACTCTCACGAAATAACGTGACAGCAGAGACGTAACCCGACAGTCGTTACCGATGATGAGATCGGTGAGGGCCGCGGTCCGCGCCCTTGCCCCCGGGCCCGCCCGCTTGGCGGAAGTCAGCGGGACGTGAAGACCCAGTTGGTCTCGGCGTGGTACGTCTCGCCCGGCCGCAGGATGCTGTTCGGGAAGGACGGGTGATTGGGCGCGTCCGGGAAGTTCTGGGTCTCCAGCGCCACGCCGGCCCGCGGGCAATAGCGGCCCCCCGACGTCCCGATCACGTCCGGGTTCAGCGCGTCGCCGGTGTAGACCTGCAGGCCCGGCTGGTCGCTCCACACCTGCAACTCCAGGTCCGGCACCGACAGGGTGGCGTGGTGGCGGAATCCCTCGCCCCGGACGACGAAGCACGAGTCCAGCGGCGCGAGCTCCCCGATCGTGCCGGACGGCACCACGGGCACGGCCTCCCCCGTGGGGATGTTGCCCGGGCCGGTGGCCAACACCCGGTCCGCTTTCACGACGAGCATGTGCTCGTCGGTGCTTCCGCTGCCCTCCCCGTGGAGGTTGAAGTAGGGGTGCGTGGTCAGGTTGATCGGCGTCGGGGCGTCGGTGACCGCGCCGTAGACCACCCGCAGCTCGCCCGGGAACACCTCGTACAGCACGCGGACGCCGACCGTCCCGGGGAAGCCCTGGTCGCCATCCTCGCTGACCAGCGTGAGTTGCGCGCTGTGATCGTTGACGAACTGGACGGTCCACACCCGGGAGTCGAAGCCCGCCGGCCCGCCGTGGAGGGTGTTGCCGTTCTCGTTGGTCGCGAGCTGGTGAACGTCGCCGTCCAGCGAGAAGCGGCCGCCCGAGATCCGGTTCGCGAAGCGCCCGCAGGTCATCCCCGCGTACCAGGGCGACCCCAGGTAGCCGGTGATGTCCGGATGCCCGAGGACGACGTTGCGCCCGGCGACGTCCAGCCGATGCACCCCCGCCCCCAGGGTGAGGATCTCGGCGCTGATGCCGTCGGCGGCGATCCGGATGGTCTGGACGGGTTCCCCCTGCGGCGTGCGGCCGACATCCTTGACGGTGGTCACGCCTGCACCCTAGTGGCGCGGTGCCGCCGCCGGGCAGGGGCGTCAGCTCGTGGAGGGCCCGCTCGGGGTGAGGCGGGGGGCGAGGCCGCCGACGCGCGCGGCCAGGCACGACACGGCGCCGACCGCCAGCGCCAGCATCGGCAGCGCCAGCAGTTGCGCCAGCAGCCGATCGATCGTGGCCCGCAGCGCGAGCCCCGAGTCACCGATGATCGACGCCGGGGGCCACTGGGCGGTGACGGACGGGCCGAACAGGCTGGGGGCCGTCGACTGCACCACGATCTCGAGCGCCACCAGGGCCAGCGCCGCGTAGGCCGCGGCCACCAGGGATGCCAGCAGGCCCGTGCCCACCCCGGCCACCTGCGCGGCGATCCAGGAGGTCATGGCGAACACCGCCGCCGCCCCGGCTATCGACGCCCACACGATGGCGTCGCGGCGTGCCTCGTCCGGCCCGGTGGCCATGGTGGCCACGAACCCCGAGCCGAGGATGGCGGCCACCGACAACCCGCCCCGCAGGGCGATCGCTTCGAACGCCGCGGCGTTGGGCCGCTGGCCGCGGACGATCGGCCACCAGACGGCGGTGGCCAGCAGCAGCAGCGCGGTCAGCATGGCGGGCAGGACGTAACCGGCGACGGCGACGCCCGTGGGGTCACGGAGGATCACGGTGGCGAGCAGGGCCAGGCAGAGCGAGCCCAGCCAGGGCAGGGGGTCTCGTAGTCGGCGAGGGAGGTTCATTCTGGGTGCCTCGGTTCGCATGCGGGGGTGGACCAAGGCTACGCGCGGCACTCAAGAGGACGTCCGAACCACGCCGGACGAGGGGCTCGCGCTGCCCGGGTCCCGTTGGCACGTGGCTCGGGCGACGGGTCCCGCTGCCCAGTCGTCCGACGGGTCTCGTCTCGCGGGGGAACCGCTCGTCCGGGCGGTGCTTCGTCCCGTTGGGGGGCCGCTCGTTCGGCCGTGCCCCATCCCGTGGGCACGCACCTCGTCCGGCGCCGCCTGCCAGGATGGACGGAACCCCTGGAAGGAGCCGCGATGCGCATCGTGGAGGTTCCCCCGCCCACCTCGCCCGACGACCCGAACACCTGGGTGCTGCGGGCCGAGCACGCCCTCGTCGCGGCGCATCAGGACGAGCTGTTCGGCCATGCCGACCTGGTGTCGCCGCTGGCCTCGTTCCTGGCGTTCGCGGTTCCCTACGAGGCCCGCTCCAGCGTCCGGTGGGCGGCGCTCGGCGACACCGAGGCGGACGTCCTGGGCTACGCGACCCTGCACCTGACGCACCTGGATAACCAGGCGCTCGGCATGATCGACGTGGGTGTGCGGGCCGACGTCCGGCGGCGCGGCGTGGGGACGGCGCTGATGGCGGCCCTCGAGGCCGGGGCGCTGGCGCGCGGCCGCACCACCCTGATCGGCTACGCCACCCAACCCGTGTGCGTGTCGTCCGACTCCCCGGACGCGCTCGCGCCGGCCAGCGGGCACGGGCACCTCGACGGCCGCCACCCGGCCGCGCGATTCGCGCTGGCCCGGGGCTACCGGCTGGAGCAGGTGGAGGCCCACTCCGTGCTGACCGTGGCGCTGTCGGCGCCGCGCCTGGCCACCCTGGACCCGGCCCCGGTCGCCGGGTACTCGCTGGTGAGCTGGCGCGACCGCTGCCCGGACGAACTCGTCGTCCAGCTGGCAGGGCTCTACGCGGCGATGAGCACCGCCGCGCCGGACGCCGGCCTCGGCTACGAGGCGCAGCGGTGGGACGCGGCGCGGGTGCGGGAGGTGGAGCGACGGCGTGCTGGTGCGGGCCACCATGCCCTGGTCACCGCCGTTCGGCACGACGCCACCGGCGAGCTGGTGGGGTACACCGAACTCACGCACCACCCGGACGTGCCGGCCTTCGCCGGCCAGGAGGACACCCTGGTGCTCCCCGCCCACCGCGGCCACCGCCTGGGCATGGCCCTGAAGGTCGCCAACCTGCGCCGGCTGGCCGAGGCCTACCCGAGCGTCGAACGGATCCACACCTGGAATGCCGACGAGAACGAGCACATGCGCGCCATCAACCGCGCCCTCGGGTTCGTCCAGGTGGCCGCCGAGGGCGCCTGGCAGAAGCGGCTGACGCCGTCGTCGTGAGGGGAGACCACCGCCCGACGGGGACCTCCGTTTGATCCCGTGCGCCCGCTCGGCCGCCGGGCGAGGGAGTGACACACTGTGCCGATGAGCGAGGCGTCGAGTCGAACAGCCGGGTACCCGCTCGACTCCCCCGAGTACCGCCGGGTGGCGGTCGCGCTCTTCCTCGCCGGCCTGGCCACGTTCGCCATGGTGCACGGCACCCAGCCCCTGATGCCCCTACTGGCGACCGACTTCGGGGTCTCGGCCGGCACCTCGGCCTGGTCGCTGTCGGCGGCCACGCTGGCCCTCGGCGTCGCCCTGCTGTTTGCGGGTCCGGCCTCGGAGGTGGTGGGTCGGACGCCGCTGATGCTCGGCTCGCTCTTCGCCGCCTCGGTGGTCGGCATCGGCTGCGGCCTGGCGCCCACCTGGCCGGCGCTGCTCGTCCTGCGGACGCTGCACGGCGTGACACTCGCCGGGCTGCCGGCGGTGGCCATGGCCTACCTCACCGAGGAGCTGGCGCCCTCGGCCCGGGCGCGCGCCGTGGGCCTCTACGTGGGGGGCACCGGCATCGGCGGCATGGCCGGACGCATCATGACCGGCGGCCTGGCGGAGCTCGGGGGGTGGCGGGTGGCGCTGATCGGCATGGGCCTGATCGGGCTCGGGTGCGCCATCGCGGTCACCCTGTTGTTGCCCCGCTCGCGCAACTTCCGTCCGGCGCCGGCGACGTTCAACCACCTCGTGGCGCAGACCCGCCGGATCGTGACCGACCCGGCGATGCTGTGCCTCTTCGGCATCGGCTTCTCGGTGATGGGGGCCCTCGCCGGGGCGTCCAGCGCGGCGTCGTTCCGGCTGGTGAGCCCGCCCTACTTGCTCTCGGTCGGCGTCGCCGGCCTCGTTTTCCTCATCTACGGCTTTGGCTCGTGGGCGTCCGCGTTCTCCGGGCGCATGGTCCACCGGTTCTCGGAGCGGACGGTCGCCCCGTGGGCGGGGCTGATCGGGCTGGCCGGGGTGTTGATCACCCTGGCCCCGCCCCTATGGCTGTTCGTCGTCGGGATGGCGGTGCTGGCCATGGGCTTCTTCGCCCTGCATTCGGTGGCCTCCGGCTGGGTCGCGGCCCGCGCCACCCTGTCGGCCGGGGCGCCCGGGCAGGCGTCCTCGCTCTACCTGTTCAGCTACTACGTGGGCTCGTCCAGCTGCGCGGCGCTGGGCGCCTCCGCCTGGGCCGCGGGCGGGTGGACGGCCGTGACGGCCCTGTGCGCCGCGCTCTTCGCACTGGCCACCGTCCTCACCCTGATCCTCAGGCGCATCCCGAGCCTGGCCGAGACCGAGCACCCGGAGCCGACGCCCGCCGCGCCCTGACCCTCGTCCGTCCGCCGCTCCACCGGTACATAAGTGACCGATGATGGTCACTTATGTACCGATGGAGCCCCGCCGGGCTGGGTCGTGCCGCCAGAGTGTGACAAAACGGCCCGTCTGACGACCATTTCGTCACACTCGGGCCGGGGTCCCGCAGAATGGGCCGATGAGCTCTGCACCCCTGCCCGAGGGCACCCGGCGGGTCGCCGCCGCGCTGGCGGACGCCAGCCATCCGCACGAGGTCGTGATGCTGCCGGTCACCGGACGCACCGCGCAGGACGCGGCGGACGCGCTGGGCGTCGCCCTGGGGCAGATCGCCAAGAGCATCGTCTTCCGGCGGGTGGCGGACGACGCCGCCGTCATGGTGGTGACCGCGGGCGACCAGCGGGTCGACGAGAAGCGCGTGTCGGCGCTGGTCGGCAAGCTCGGCCGGGCCGACGCCGACTTCGTGAAGGCCGCCACCGGGTTCTCGATAGGCGGGGTGTCCCCCGTCGGCCAGACGGGCACCCCCGTCGTGCTCGTCGACCGCACCCTGTTCCGGTTCAGCGAGATCTGGGCGGCTGCCGGGCACCCCCACGGCGTCTTCCCGCTGTCGCCGGACGAACTGGTCGAGCTGACCGGCGCCCCCGTCGAGGACGTGGTGGTCGTCCGCGGCTGACACCGGCGGGCGCCCCCAGAGCGTGGGGCCGATCGTCCGCATCGAATCGTCAACCGAAGTTGACGCACGACGAGCGGTCAACTATGGTTGACGACATGATCGAACAGGTCCCGGACCCGAGCAGGCCGGTCGAAGCGCTGGCCGCGGTGGTGTCGCTGCGGCGACTCGCCGATCGCCTCGAGGCCGCCTCCGTGCAGGCCGCCGTCGACCAGGGATGGACCTGGGTCCAGATCGCCGAGGCGCTCGGCGTCACCAAGCAGGCAGTCCACAAGAAGTACGCCCGACGCATCGAGCGCCGCGGCTGACCGAGAGGAAACCGATGTTCGACAAGCTGCGCCGGGGTCGTGCCGACCTGGCCACCATGAATGCGCTCTTCCCCGCGGCCGAGCGGGCCGCCCACGCCGACGGCCTCGACGAACCCGGCGCCGAGCATCTGCTCCTGGCGGCGATCGACCTCGGCGACGGGATCGCCAAGGCGACCCTGGCGTCCCTCGGGGTGGACGCCCCGGCGCTCGGCTCGGCGATCGCGGACCAGCACGACGAGGCGCTGCGGGCCGTGGGTGTCGTCGCGGACGACGGCGCTCTCGCCGCCGCCGTCCCGGCCCCCGGCGAGTCGAGCGGTCCCTATCGATCGCAGGGATCGCTGCAGGTGGCCTTCCAGCGCGCGGTGGCGCTCGCCAAGGAAGCCGCGGTGCCGCTGGACAGCGGCCACGTGCTGCTCGCCGTCGCCGAGCCCGACCGCGGGACGCTCGCCCGGGCGTTCGAGCGGCTGGGCGTCGACCGGACGGTGCTCCGCGATCGCCTGGCCGGCGAGCGGGCCGCCGGCTGATCCGAGCGGTTGCGGCCTTACCGCCCTGGCCCTCCCGCCACCCCGCCCCCGTTGGGTGCACTCGCGTCCGTTCTCGCGGACGGTGCGCCGAGCGGGGGCGGTGGTGTTGGACGGGGCTGCATGCGAATAGGCGGTGGCGCCGAACCGGCGCGGAGTGAGAACTCCTGGGTCTGGCCCCGAGCAGGGCTGCCTCCCCGTGGCGGGGCGGCTTGGCGGTCAAATTGCGACGAATTTCGGTCCAATGTTGACAACTGGAAGTTGTCCGCGGTAGTTTTCGTCACGCAGCAATCCGCTGCACCGAGTCGGACGCGAAAGGTGGTGATCCCCCATGATGATCAATCTCCAGGGAACCGCCGGCGGGCCGGCTCGACGCGTGCGCTGACGCACGCCTGACCCGGTCCGTCCGGTTCCCGCCCCTTGTGAAACACCCATTCCGCGTGTGCGCGTCCGGCGTCGCTTCTGGGGCTGCGCCGCTGCTGCGCGCGTGATTCCGCACGGGGTTCGAAACTCAACATTTCCGCCTGTTCGACATTCCGCATGTCGCCATCAGGCGTATTCAGCATGCCGATTTCTCTGATTCCCCGAGAGGAGGGAACCTGATGATTCGCACACTCCTGGCGTCCATTGCGTCGGCACTGAGAGCGGTGCTGCGCGAGGAGACGCACGAGGCGGTTCGTCGGTTGGCGCACCCCGTTCGCCATCCGTCCGACCTTCCGGAGAGCCTGTCGCATCAGTTGCGTCGTGTCTGACGCGGCCGGCCGACACCGGCGTCCCCGTCCGGCTCCATCAGGAACTCCCACGTGAGGGCGTGGGCGAGCAGCACGAGCGTCACGAGCAGGACGGCCCCGACCTGCAGCGGCACCAGCCCCAGCCCGCGGACGAGCTCCGGCGCGACGCCGAGCACCAGGATGGCCAGGTAGACCACGCCCACCAGCCAGCGATTCCGCCGGAACGGGCCGGGATGGCCCGACGCCTCCACGCGGATCAGCCGGACGGTGCTCACCAGGCCGAGCACCGCGGCCGCCGCGAAGCTCGTCCGCCACAGCAGCGGCGTCTCCGGGCTGATCTGGGCCAGCGTGCTCATCAGGCCCGGGATCAGGAAGGAGAGGTAGGTGCCGCCGGCCAGCCGCCGCCGGACGGGGTCCGTTCGCCACGCCGGGCGGCGCTCCACGACGGTCCACCACAGGCCGACCAGCGTGAAGCTGGTCCCCGCCATCAGCGCGTAGAAGGTGCCGAGGTCCATCAGGACTCGACCCACAGGCAGAAGGGGTGGCCAGCCGGATCGAGGCAGACGCGGACGTCGTGCTGCGGCTGCCAGGGCGCCATCGTGGCGCCGCAGTGCAGGGCCCGCCGGAGCCCGTCGGTCAGATCGTCGACCTGGATGTCGAGGTGAACCTGCATCTGCTGCTCGCCTGGCCCACCGGGCCAGACGGGGGGCACGTGATGCTCCTCCAGCTGGCAGGCCAGGCCCACGCCGCCGCCCGGGTCGCGCACGGTGACCCACGTCGGGTCGTCGAGGCGGCCCACGTCCCAGCCGAGCAGGGCGGCGTAGAAGCGCGCCAGCCCGACCGGGTCGCGGGTGCCCAGCGTGATGGTCGTCAGGCGAATTCCGGTGGACATGGGGCCGCCTCCTCACTGTGGGGCCCATCAGACACCGGGTCAGGCCCGCCGGGCAAGACCGTGAGCAGGGACGGTGGCCCGGGGTGAGCCCGGCTGGTGGGCCCCTAGAGCTCCTCGGTCGGCTCGTAGGCCTGCGGGTCGGCCGGCGCCGCCGGCTGCACGTGCGTGACCTGCAGGTGGCGCGCCCAGAACAGCCAGGCGATGGCCGTCAGGGTCAGCGAGCCCAGCGCCAGGCCCCACAGCGACACCGCGATCAGCGGGACGAGTGCCCCGGCGATGATCGCGTTGGCCGTCAGCGACACGAAGCTCTGCACCGAGGACGCGGCCCCGCGGTTGTGCGGGAACAGGTCCAGCATCGCGAGCGTCAAGATGGGGAAGGCCAGCGCGATGCCGAACGAGTACACCGGCAGCATCACCACCGACCAGGGCAGCCGGACGGTCGCCGGGACGAGGGCAAGGCCGAGGTTGATCGTCGCGCCCACCAGGCTGACCAGGAAGCCCAGCGTGGCCAGGCGGCGGCCCGTCATGCGGCCGGCCAGTCGTCCGGCGACCCAGGAGCCCAGCACCATGCCCGAGATCATCGGGACGAACAACATCCAGAAGTCCTGCTCGCCCTTGCCGAGCAGCCCGACCACGAACATCGAGGCCGAGGCGATGTAGAGCCACATGCCGGCGAAGTTGAACATGCCCGCGAACGCGAGGCGGCGGCCGTCGGGGTTCGCCGCGATCGACCACAGCCCGGCGAACAGCGGACCGACCCGCAGCGGCGTCCGGTTCTCGGGGGGGTTGGTCTCGGGCAGCCACAGCCAGACGGCGAGCGCGAGCAGGAGGCCGTAGCCGGCCAGGAACCAGAAGATGCCCCGCCAGTCGCCCACGTAGAGCAGCCAGCCGCCGACGACGGGGGCGATCGCCGGGGCCAGGCCGAAGATCATGGCGATGGTGCTCATCACCTTCTGGGCGCGGTCGTCGGAGAACAGGTCGCGCACCATGGCGCGACTCAGGATCTGACCGGCGCCGGCGCTGAAGCCCTGCAGCGCCCGCCCGACGAGCAGCCAGCCCAGGGACGGGGCGAGGGCGCAGCCGACGGAGGCGAGGACGAACAGCAGGGTGCCGCCCAGGATCACCGGCTTGCGGCCGATGGCGTCCGAGAGGGGGCCGTGGAACAGGCTCATCGCCGCGAACGCCATCACGTAGACGCTGATCAGCTGCTGCAGCGCCACCGCGTCGACGCCCAGCGCGCCCTCGAGTTGCTGGAAGGCCGGGAAGATCGTGTCGGTCGCGAACGGACCCACCATGCCCAGGCCGGCGAGGATCGCGTAGAGCAGCCACAGCGGCGACTCGATGGGCTGGGAAGCGGTCGTCGATTGGGTTGAGGGCACACGGCATCCTTCCACGCCGCTCCGACAGCCCTCCGCGGGTTGGACAGCCGGCCCCCCGGGTCATTTATGAAACAGACGACTTGCAAAATAGCGGACGTCGGGGCAAGACTTAGGTAAGGCTTACCTCACGAAAGGGCGCAACCGTGCTCGGCAACCTCCTGATCGGACTCCGCGAGGGCCTCGAGGCCTCGCTGATTGTCAGCATCCTCGTCGCCTATCTCGTGAAGACGGATCGCCGCCCCCTCCTGCCGCAGCTGTGGGCGGGGGTCGCCGCGGCCGTCGGCGTCTCGCTGGCCTTCGGCGCCCTGCTGACGTTCGGTCCCAAGGGGCTCACGTTCGAGGCGCAGGAGCTCATCGGCGGCACCCTGTCGATCGTCGCTGTCGGCTTCGTCACCTGGATGATCTTCTGGATGGCCTCGGCCAGCCGGGGCCTCGCGGGCGAACTGCGCGGCCGGATCGACGCCGCCGATGGTCGGCCGTGGGCCCTGGCCCTCATCGCCGCCCTCGCCGTGGGGCGGGAGGGGCTGGAGACCGCCCTGTTCATCTGGGCCGCCACCCAGGCCGCCGCCGGCACCAACGGCTCCGCGCTCGACCCGCTGCTGGGCGCCCTCGCCGGGCTGCTGATCGCCGTCGGCCTCGGCTACGCGCTCTATCGGGGGGCCGTCCGGATCAACCTGTCGAGGTTCTTCGCCTGGACGGGCGGCTTCCTGATCCTGGTGGCCGCCGGGGTGCTCGCCTACGGCGTCCACGACCTGCAGGAGGCCGGCGTGCTGCCGGGCCTGCACACGCTCGCCTACGACGTCTCGGCCGTGATCGCCCCGGCCGGGCTGCTCGGCACCCTGCTCAAGGGGATCTTCAACTTCTCGCCGGCCGCCAGCGTGCTGGAGGTCGTCGCCTGGTGGGCCTATGTGTTGCCGGTCGGCTTCTTCTTCCTGCGCACCGTGCGGGCCAAGAGGCGACCGGTGGCCGCCGATCGTCCCCTCGTCTCCCAAGGAGCCATGCGTTGATCTCCCGTCCCAGCGCCGCGACCGCCCTGGTGGCCCTTGCGGCGCTCACCACCCTGTCCGCGTGCACGGACAACGCCCGCCCGGCGGCGTCCGACGCGCGTCGGCTGAGCGTCACCTCCACCCAGGACGCGTGCACGGTGAGCGCCGCGACCGCCCCGTCCGGCACGGTGACGTTCGCGGTGACGAACAGGGGCAGCCAGGTGACCGAGTTCTATGTGCTGGCCTCCGATGGCCTGCGGATCGTGGCCGAGGTGGAGAACATCGGCCCGGGGCTGACCCGCGAGCTGGTGCTCACCGCCGCCCCGGGCGACTACGTCACGGTCTGCAAGCCGGGCATGCTCGGTGACGGGATCCGGGCCGCCTTCACCGTGACCGACTCCGGCGAGCCCGTCGGCCCCACCGGCGACGACGCGGCCCTGGTCGCCGACGCCGACCGGCTGTACGCCGCCTACGTCCGCGACCAGATCGGGGCGCTCGTCACCAAGACCGAGCAGTTCGCCGGGCTGGTGAAGGCCGGCAAAGACGACGAGGCGCGCGCCCTCTACGCACCGGCGCGGGTCCACTGGGAGCGCGTCGAGACCGTCGCGGAGTCGTTCGGCGACCTCGATCCGACGATGGACGCCCGCGAGGCCGACCTCGAGCCCGGGCAGGCGTTCACCGGCTGGCACCGCCTGGAGAAGGACCTGTGGCCCGCGCGGGCCAAGGCCTACGTGCCGATGACCGCCGCCGAGCGGGCGAAGGTCGCCGACCAGCTGGTGGCCGACACCGTGGAGCTGAACTCGCGGGTGGCCGACATGACCTTCAACGCCTCCGACATCGCCAACGGCGCCAAGGGGCTGCTGGACGAGGTCGCCACCGGCAAGGTCACGGGCGAGGAGGAGTACTGGTCGCGCACCGATCTGTGGGACTTCCAGGCCAACGTGGACGGCGCCAGGGTGGCGTGGGAGGGGCTGCGCCCGCTGCTGAAGAAGCGGAACGCGGCGCTGGACGCCACCATCGCCACCGAGTTCGCCGACCTGCAGGCGCTGCTGGACAAGCAGCGCCGCGGCGACGGCTTCGTCACCTACGACCAGCTGTCGAAGCCCGAGATCAAGGGCCTGGCGGACGCGGTGAACGCGCTGGGCGAGCCGCTCTCGAAGATGGCCGGGGCGGTGCTCTCGTGACCACGGAGCGCGGTGGCCTCTCCCGCCGTGGGCTCATCGCCTCCGCCGGGACGGGCGCCGTCCTCGCCGGCGGGCTGGGCGGCGCCTTCGCGCTCACGGGGTCGGGGGAGGCCGCGGCCACCCCCGGGCTCTCCTACCCGTTCCGGGGTGCCCACCAGGCCGGCATCGTCACCCCCGCCCAGGACCGGATGCACTTCGCCGCCTTCGACCTCGACCCGGCCGCCACCCGCGACGACCTGATCGCGCTGCTGCAGGACTGGACGCTGGCCGCCGAGCGGATGACCCAGGGTCAGGGGGCCGGGCCGACCGGCCCGCTGAGCGGCCCCTACGACGCGCCCCCGGACGACACCGGCGAGGCCATCGGCCTGGATCCGGCGGGGCTCACCATCACGTTCGGCTTCGGCCCGACACTGTTCACGAGCGCCGCCGGCAAGGATCGGTTCGGGCTTGCCGCGCGTCAACCGGCGGCGCTGCGGCGGCTGCCGCACTTCCCGGCCGACAACCTGAACCCCGCGCTGAGCGACGGCGACCTCTGCGTCCAGGCGTGTTCGCAGGATCCGCAGGTGGCCGTCCACGCCATCCGCAACCTCACCCGGATCGCGTTCGGCCGCGCCGCGCTGCGCTGGTCGCAGCTGGGCTTCGGGCGCACCTCGTCCACCTCCGACGCCCAGGTCACCCCCCGCAACCTGTTCGGCTTCAAGGACGGGACGATGGGCCTGCGCGGCGAGGACACCGCCGCCATCGACGAGCACGTCTGGGTGCGCCCCGGCAACGACCGGACGACCTGGCTGACCGGCGGCTCCTACCTGGTGGCCCGCAAGATCGCCATGCGGGTCGAGACGTGGGACCGCAGCAGCCTGCGGGAGCAGGAGACCATCGTCGGCCGCACCAAGGCCGAGGGGGCGCCGCTGTCCGGCGGCACCGAGTTCGACCAGCCCGACTTCGCCCTGGCCGGGCGCGGCAACCGGCCGCTGGTCGACCCGGACTCCCACGTCGCCCTGGCCCACCCGACCCACAACAACGGGGTCAAGCTGTTGCGCCGCGGCTACAACTACGTGGACGGCAACGACTCCCTGGGCCGGCTGTCGGCCGGGCTGTTCTTCGTCGCCTTCGTCACCGACCCCCGCACCCACTACATCCCGATGCAGACCAAGCTCAGCGCGTCCGACCTGATGATGGAGTACCTGCAGCACATCGGCTCCGGGCTGTGGGCCGTGCCGCCCGGCGTCGGCCCGGGAGAATTCGTCGGGGAGGCGCTCTTCGCCTGAGCCACCTCGGCTGGCCGGGGGAGCGGCGTGCGCGCCGCAGCGTGGTTGGCCCGCAGATTCGTCCGAATCCGCCGGGTGCAATTCATCAGAACGGGGTTAGGGTGAACGAGTGGGGTCCGAGGACCTCCGTCCACCGTCGGGAGCCCGGCGACCCCTGCAGCGATCGGCGACGCCCGTGGGGGCGTCCGGACGAGGGGTGCACCACCGATGAAACCAACGATGCTGATCCGCGGGCTGGCCGTCGCCGCCGCCCTGCTGCTGAGCGCGACGACCGCGAGCGTGGCCACGGCCGCGGGCAAGCCGGAACACGCCAACCCCCGCTACGTCGCCCTGGGGGACAGTTTTGCCTCGGGGTTCGGGGCCGGGTCCTATCTCGACGCCTGCGGTCGCTCCCTGCTCGGCTACCCGGCACTGCTCGCGCAGAGCAACAACTACCAGCTCGACTTCCAGGCCTGCGCGGGGGCGACCACCGGGGACGTGCTCAGCACGCAGTTGGGAACCCTGGACGCCCGCACCAAGCTGGTGACGATCACCATCGGGGGCAACGACGCAGGGTTCAGTACCGTCCTCGCGGCATGCGGCGGCATCCTCTCGGATATGTGCGAGAGCTTCGTCAACTGGGCGGAGGTCAATGCGACCGCGGCGCTGCCCGGCCGGTTGGACACCCTGTTCGCCGAGATCAGGCTGAAGGCCAAGACGGCCAAGGTCGTCGTCACCAACTATCCGCACCTGTTCAACGGCACCGATTGCAGCGACTACACCAATTTCACCGTCGGTGGGATGGCGGCGCTCAACCATGGCACCGATGTGCTGTCCGACCTGCTGTCCGCCGCGGCCGCCAGGGCCGGTTTCGAGTTCGCCGATGTGCGGCGTTCGTTCGCCGGCCACGCCGTGTGCGACACGGTCCCGTGGATCAACAACTATGACGCCGCCCACCTCAACGACGCGTTCCATCCGAACGCGGCCGGCTTCGCGGGCGGCTACGAGCCCGCCGTCGCCAGTGTGGTGAACGTGAAGAAGGGCGGCTCCGCAATGTCGGTCACCACGGGCGGCGTCACCTCCAGCGACACCACCCGCGGTCAGGTGCGCATCACGCGCTGACGGCCAGACAGGCGAGGATCCCGTCGGGTCACCCCGGCGGGAGCGCGGGTGAGGCTCGACTGACGAGTGATCTCACGGACCGCCTCAGCGGACGAGCCGCAGGCCGATGCGCAGCTGGATCGGCTCCCGCTGGCCGCCGGAGTGGACGACGTCCGCGCCGTCCACCGTCAGCTGGGTGGCGTGCTGCCGCAGCGCCGCGGTCACCTCGGGCAGCCGGTGCGGCAGGTCGAACCAGACGATGTCGTCCCGCGCCGGGATCGACCCGTCGCGCGGCTGGGACACCACCTCGATGAACGGGACGCCGACCTCGGCGGCCGCGGCCTTGCTGATGTGGTGCAGCGCTACGTGGTCGGGGTGGCCGTAGCCGCCGTCGGCGTCGTAGCTGACCAGCGCGCTCGGCCGCACGGCCCGCAGGTAGGCGGCCAGGTCGGCGGCGGCCCCGGCCGGATCGGCGGCCGTGAACGCGTGCGGGCCGGAGTCCTCGGCCGGCCCGGCCAGGGTGGGGGTCACCCAGCGCATCCCCGAGTCGAGGTAGTGCCGCGCCCCCTTCCCGGACACCCGGGCCAGCGGGCTGCCCAGGAAGCAGTGCTCAAGGACGCCCAGGCTGGTCAGCGCCGCCGTCAGCTCCCGCTCCCGGTGCGGCACCAGCTCGTCGGTGCCCTCCAGGTGCTTCAGCGGCCCGTCGACCACCTCGCCGCGCTCGCCGCGGGTGGCCGTCACCACCGACACCCGTGCCCCCCGGTCGACCAGCTCGGCGATCAGCGCGCCGGTGGCCAGCGTCTCGTCGTCGGGGTGCGCGTGGGCGAACACGATGTGGCGGTCGCCCCGCAGCAGGTCGGTCAGGTCGGCCGCCCCGGGACCGGGCGCCGTCCAGACCGCGGTGTCCCCAACCGATGGGGCGGACGGACGAGCGGCCGCGGCCTCGACGATCAGCCGGCGGTAGCACTGCTCCAGGTGCAGCGCCGCCCAGTTCCAGTCGAAGCGGCGGCTGTGGATCCGCGCCACCACGCCCATCCGCTGCAGCAGCCCCTTCTTGCTGAGCAGCCGGGTGATCGCCATGCCCCAGTGCTCGGGCTGCCGGGAGTCCATCAGCTGCCCGGTCTCGCCGTGGGCGACGGCCTCGCGCAGCCCGCCGGCGGCGGACGCGATCACGGGGGTGCCGCTGGCCGCGGACTCCAGGGCGATCAGCCCGAACGTCTCCGAGTAGGAGGGCACCAGCGTGATCCGGGCGCTGCGCATCAGCCGCGCCAGCTCGTCGCGCGGCTGGGCGCCGATGAACGTGACGTAGTCGCTCAGGCCGAGCCGGTCGATCAGGGCGTCCAGCTCGGCGCGGTAGCCGGCGAAGTCCTCGGAGGTGTCGCCGGCCATCACCAGGTAGGGGCGGAGCTCCTCGGGCACCTCCGCCAGCGCCGCGATGGCCAGGTCGGGCCCCTTCAGCGGCTGCAGCCGCGCCGCGAACAGGAGGAAGCCGCGGGGGCAGTCGTGGTCGGGATGCCAGGGGTCCTCGGGGCCGAGCGGATGGAACAGCTCGCCGTCCACGCCGGGGGAGACGATGTGCACCCGCTCGGGGTCGCCGCCGCAGCGCTCGACGACCGTCCGGGCCTCCGCGGCGCTGATGGCGACGACCGCGTCCGAGTGCTGGGCGACCATCGCCTCGCCCGGCACCCGATCCGGCGACTCCGGCGGCTCGCCCTCGTGGAGCGTGTCGCCGACGTGGGCGGCCACCGAGTGGAAGCTCTGGACGTGCGGCACCCGCCACGCGCGCGCCACCGGCAGCGCGGCCACCCCCGACATCCAGTGGTGGGAGTGGACGACGTCGTAGGGCCCCAGCGTCCGCAGCCCCTCGCGGAACTCGTCGATGTGGGCGTCGATGGCGCTCTTGGCCAGCCGGGTCGGCGGGCCCGCGGCCAGGTGCCGCAGCGTGATCCGCTCGGCCACCTCGACCACGTCCGGGGCGTCGGCGTCCCAGCGGCGGGTGATCAGGTCGACGCGATGGCCGAGCGCGGCCAGCGCCAGCGCCTGGTGCCACTCGACCACGTTCATGCCGCCCGCATCGCCCGAGCCCGGCTTCTCCACCGGGGAGGTGTGCATCGAGACGAAGGCGATGTGCAGCGGGTCGACCATCCGTGCAGCCTACTCAGGCTCGGGTGGGGTCGGGACCGCGGTCCGGCGCGGGGTCAGGGGGCGGGACGGTACCCCACGATCACGCCGTCGGGCCGGAAGCCGAGCGAGCGGTACAGTGCCTTGGCGGGCTCTCGATGGTCCTGGACGGTGAGGTTCACGGTGCCCTGCGGGGACCGGGCGATGAGCTCGCGCCCGGCGGCCACCACCAGTGCCCGGCCCAGCCCGCGCCCGCGGGCCCCGGCCGGGACGGCGACGAAGTCGAGGTAGCCCGCCCCGTCGCCCTGGAGGCGGCCGGACGCGTAGCCCGCGAACCCGTCGTCCTCGGCGACCAGGACGACGAACTCGCCCGCCTCCGCCTCGGCCAGCAGCCGGGACGCCGAGTAGTAGGTGTCGGGGAATTCGGCGTCGTGCAGCGGGGCGATCGCGGCCGCGTCGTCGGCGCGCGCCGGGCGCAGCCGCGGGTCGTCGGCGGGCCACCCCGCGGCGGCGCCGGCGGCCGCGACGAAGACGTGGTTCGGCTCGCTGCCTGCCCACCCGAGCTGCTCGGCGAGCCAGGCCAGCCGGGCATTCACGACATCGCCGCACAGCTCGTGCCCCTCGATGCCCTCGGGCAGCGCGTCGAGGACGGCCGCCAGCAGCCGCGGCGCGTCGCGCCGCCACGCGTCGTCGTCGCCGGCCAGCCACGGGCCGTGCACCCAGCTGCGGCCCAGCTCCTCGTCCACGTCCGCGAACGCGACGCCCACCGGGCGCCCCTCGTCCAGACCGACGACGGCCCACCGCGTCCACGGGTTCTCGAGATCGGCCAGCTCGCCGGCGATGCCGTCCCGCGTCGTGCCCACGTAGCTGCAGGCCCGGGTGAGGTCGGCCTGCTCGGCGACGATCAGGTCGAGGGCCGCCGCGACGTGCCCCTCGCCCAGCGGCTCGATGTTCATCGCCCCATCGTGGCGAGGCGCCGCGCCGCGTGGCAAGGCAGCGGCCGCCTCAGGGGAGCGGGTCCGGGACGTCCTTGATGATGCGGACGGCGTTCACGGCGCGCGGGAAGCCGAGGTAGGGCGCGGTGTGGATCGCGGCCGCGATCAGGGTGCTGCGCGACGTGCCGAGCCGCAGGTTCCCCACGGCGTGGGAGGCGATCTGGATGGGGACGTCGCCCAGCGCGATCAGGATGCACAGCACCAGCAGCTCGCGGGTGGGCAGGTCGAGGCCGGTGCGCGTGTAGTAGTCGCCGAAGCCGTGGGCGGTGAGCAGGTCGGCCATCGCCACGCCGAGCCCGTCGGGCACGTCGGCCAGGTTCGTCCGCATCGCGGTCCCGTAGATCGGCTCCTGGATGGCCCGCCCGGCCTCCAGCCGGGTCTCCTCGGTGACGGTGCCCTGCGCCGGCAGCGGCAGCGCCAGGCCGTGCTCGGCGAAGACGGTGTTCGCCACGTCCAGCGCGTTCAGCGTCCGCGGGTAGCCGGCGAACCCGGCGCACTGGTAGATCGCCTCGCGGATCTCGATCGCCGGCACGCCGATGTTCAGCGCCGCCGTCACGTGGCTGCGCAGCTGCGGCAGCGTCTGCAGGGTGGTGAGCAGGACGATGGTGATGAGTTCTCGCGTCCGCTCGTCCAGGTCGCCCAGGGCGAACGTGTCGCCGAAGATGTAGCGCCGCAGGATGGTCATCAGCTCCGGGTCGTTGCCGGCGATGCCGCGGTCGTTCTCCCCGAGCAGCCGCGCGCAGACGGCCTCGCTTGCCTCGACGCGATCCATGGCGCTTCCTCTCGTTCCTCGTGCCTTGGTGAGGCTACCGCCAGCCTCGGACATCGCGCGCGAAACGGGACGAGGGGCCCTCGCCGGAGGCCGCCGACGGTGGCAGGGTAGGGGCCATGGAGGACGTGGTCTGCGCCGTCGTGGCCGGCGAGCTGGACGCAGAGGTGGTGCTGCGCACCGACGACGTCATCGCCTTCCTCGATCACCGCCCGGTGTTCAAGGGCCACGTGCTGGTGTGCCCGGTGCGGCATGTCGACGACCTGACCGACCTGCCGGACGAGCTGCTCGTCCCGCTGTTCGCGGCGGCGCGCCGGGTGGCGGCGGCCGTAGGCCCGGCGCTCGGCGCCCAAGGCAGCTTCGTCGCCATCAACAACGTGATCAGCCAGTCGGTACCGCACCTGCACGTCCACGTGGTGCCGCGCAGCAAGGGCGACGGGTTGCGCGGCTTCTTCTGGCCGCGCACCCGCTACGCCGCCGGGGAGCTGGCCGACTACGCGGAACGGCTGCGCCGGGCGCTGACCGACTGACGCCGGCCCGTTCGACCGGTTCCCCTCGTATCAGAACGGCGGCCCGGGCGCTCCTGACGAGTGTCCCGAAAGGAGCCCCCCCATGACTCGTCCGCTGCATGTCCTTCTCGCCGCCGCCCTCTCGGTGTCGACGCTGACGCTGACCGCCTCGCCGGCGCACGCGGCGAGCTGCAACGCGGCCAACCACGTCCTCGGCGACCTCGACTCCGACGGCATCGCCGACGTCGTGGTCGGTGTTCCGGAGTACGACGAGGCCCGCGGGGCCGTGGACCTCATCCTCAGCACGGGGGCGCGCACCTTCGTCACGGCCGCGTCGCTGGGGCTGCCCGCCTCGGCCGCGGGGGACCGCTTCGGCAGCGCGGTGGCCCTCCAGGACCTCGACCTGGACGGCTGCGACGACGTCGTCGTCGGTGCGCCCGGGCGCAACGCGTCCGCCGGTGCGGTGTACCTTGCCCGAGGCACTGCGGGAGGCGCCCTCGTGGACGCCCAGGTGGAGTACTCGCCGGCCGTCCACGGCAGCTTCGGGGCGAGCCTGGCGATCCTCGCGCCCGAGCACTGGAACGGCAGCACGTACGTCCGCAGCGACCAACAGCTCGTCGTCGGCGCTCCCACCGCGGACGACGCCGGACGCGCCGAGGCCGGGGCGGTGTACGTCTACCAGATGACGGCCGGCAACGACACGCTCAGCGACATGGTGAGGCTCACGCAGAACACCGCCGGGGTGCCCGGCACCTCCGAGAGCTTCGACCGCTGGGGAACGGTGCTCTCGGGCTGGAAGCGCACCATCGCCGTGGGCGCGCCGGACGAGGCGGTCGGCAGCCGCGCCGGTGCCGGGGCCGTCACGTTCCTGACCTCCACCCGGGCCAACCCGGTGACGTTCGCCGGCGTCGGCATCACGCAGGACTCGGCCGGCGTGCCCGGCACCGCCGAGGCCGGCGACCACTTCGGGGCGTCGCTGGCGATGCTGGGCGGCTACGTCGCCATCGGGGCGCCGGACGAGAATCTCGGCACCGCCCGCGACACCGGCATGGTGCAGGTGGGCCGCTACGCCGAGGGCACCCGCACCTTTACCGCCACCCGGGCGCTGTCGCAGAACTCGTCCGGGATTCCGGGCAGCGACGAGACCGGCGACCACTTCGGTGCCGCCGTGGCGCTGGTGAACAACCTGCATGAGCAGACCTCGGTGGCCGTCGGCGCCCCCGGCGAGAACGTGGGCAGCGTCGCCGACGCCGGCGCGGTCACCCTCGTCCGCGTCAACGGCACCCCCACCCTGCCGGGACGCACCATCACGCAGAACAGCGCCGGCGTGCCGGACATCGTCCAGGCCGGCGACCGCTTCGGCGCCGCGCTGGGCGCCCTGCCCGGCGACCTGGACGACGGCGAGGGCCTGGTCGACGGCCTCGCGATCGGGGCTCCCGGCGAGGACCTCGGTGCCATCAGCGACCCCGGCGCGGTGACGTTCACCCGCGGGCTGCCGACCTGGCACCAGCTCGTGCTGGAGGACACCGGTGGACCGATCCCCGCCGAGGTCGGCTTTGGTTCGGTGCTGGCCGCGCCGGGCGCCACCGCCCACTGACCCCACCCCCGCGCAGGCTCCCCTCGGGAGGGCCGGAGCGCACCGGCGGACCGGCGGTTTGATCGCCCGCGCGATCCCGCCGGCCGCCGGGTGCCGTCGCGGGGCACGCCCGCCTTCCGCGGTGCGCGAACGGGGGCGACCCGTTCACGCCGGCGGTCGTAGGGTGTGCCGGTGCGCAGTATCGTGCGGTTGCTCGCGGTGGCCAGGGAGTTGTGGCCGCTGTACCTCGGCATCGTCGTCTCGTCCGTCCTGGTGGCGGTGACGGGCCTGGCGACCCCGTTCATCATCGCGCGGGTCACCGACGAGGTGGTGGCCGCCGCTGGCGGCACCCGGGTGGACGTGATGGCCATGGTCTGGCTGGCCTCCGCCCTGCTGGCCACCGACGTCACCAACACCCTGATCTCCAACTGGGGCGGCTACCTCGGCGACACCATGGCCGTCCGGCTGCGCCGCATCCTGTCGACCACCTACTTCGCCAAGCTGCTGCGGCTGCCGCAGGGCTACTTCGACCGGGAGCTGACCGGGACGGTCATCAGCCGGCTGCAGCGCTCGATCACCGAAACCACCGGCTTCCTGAACATGTTCGCCAACAACTTCTTCCCGATGCTCATCACCGTCGGGGCCGTGCTGGTGATCAGCGCGACGTACTCGCCGTGGCTGACGCTGCTGCTGATCGCGATCTACCCCGTGTTCACGTGGCTGACGGCCATCACGTCCAAGCGCTGGCAGCAGCTTGAGCGCGAGAAGAACGTGCACTTCGACATCGCGGGCGGCCGGTTCGCCGAGGTGGTCGGGCAGATCAAGGTGGTGAAGAGCTTCGGGCAGCAGCCGCGCGAGCTCAGCCACTTCGCCGAGCAGTACGACCGGTCCGTCCAGCTCACCCGGGTGCAGTCGCGGTGGTGGCACCTGATGGACGTGGCGCGCCGCGGGGCCCTGAACCTGATCTTCTTCGCCATCTACCTCATCATTTTCGTCCAGACCGTCCAAGGGAACTTCACGGTCGGCCAGCTGGTGCTGTTGGTGCAGCTGGTGGCGATGGCGCGGCAGCCCGTGATGGGGATGAGCTTCCTGGTCGACTCGCTGCAGAAGGCGATCACCGGCTCCCGTGACTTCTTCGCGGTGCTGGCCGAGCCCGAGGAGGAGCTCTCCCAGGCACGTCCCGGCGGCGGGTCGATCGCGTCGATGGACCCCGGCTCGCTGGCCTCCCCGGCGATCGAGTTCGATCGGGTGGGCTTCGGCTACGCCGGCGGCGAGGCCGTCCTCACCGACGTGTCCTTCGACATCCTCCCCGGGGAACGGATCGCGTTCGTGGGGGAGTCGGGGGGCGGCAAGACCACCCTGGTCAGCCTGCTGCTCGGTCTCTATCGGCCCGGCTCCGGCGACATCCGCGTCGGCGGGCGCGGCATCGCCGACCTGGGCCTGGCCGACCTGCGCGCCCAGGTGGGCGTGGTCTTCCAGGAGGCGTCCCTGTTCTCGGGCACCATCGCCGAGAACATCCGCTACGGACGCCCCGAGGCGACGCTGGACGAGGTCGTCGAGGCGGCCCGGCGGGCCAACGCCCACGACTTCATCACCGGGTTCGCCAAGGGCTACGACGCCGAGATCGGCGAGCGCGGCCTCAAGCTCTCCGGTGGGCAGAAGCAGCGGATCGCCGTGGCCCGCGCCATGCTGAAGGACGCGCCGATCCTGGTGCTGGACGAGGCCACCAGCTCGCTGGACTCCAAGTCGGAGCGGCTCGTCCAGCAGGGCCTGGAGCACCTGATGGCCGACCGCACCACCCTGATCGTGGCCCACCGGCTCTCCACCATCAGCTCGGTGGACCGCATCGTCACGCTCCGCGACGGCCGGGTGGACGAGATCGGCTCGCCCGCCGAGCTGGCCCGCTCCGGCGGCATCTACGCCGAATTGCTCGCGCTGCAGTCCTCGGCGAGCAAGGCTGACCGCAAGCGACTGCAGGAATTCGACATCCTGCGCTGATCCCGCGATGACTGGAGGGGCATGCTCACCAACGACGTTCTGCTCGACGGCTTCGCCCGCGTGGGCGAACTCGTCCCCGCCGTCCTGGACGGCCTCGGCCCCGACGACGTGCTGTGGCGCCCGGACGCCGGGGCCAACTCGATCGGCTGGCTGATCTGGCACCTGTCCCGGGTCGAGGACGACCACCTGGCGGGGCTCACCGGCGCCGACCAGGCGTGGGACGCCGACGGCTGGGCGGGGCGGTTCGCGCTGCCCTACCCGGCCGGGGCCCACGGCTACGGGCAGAGCGCCGAGGAGGTGGCGGCCTTCGGCGTCGGCGACCCGGCGCTGCTCGCCGGCTACCACGCCGCCGTCGCCTCGCGCACCGTGGCGATCATCTCCGGGCTGACGGAGGCGGACTACGCGCGCATCGTCGACACCCGCTGGGATCCGCCCGTCACCGCCGCCGTCCGGCTGATCTCCGTCCTCAACGACGTCACCCAGCACGTCGGGCAGGCCGGCTACGTCCGCGGGCTGCGCGAGCGCGCGGCCAACCGCGGCTCGGGCTGGGCCGGCATCGCCTGACCTGTCCACCAGCGAGCCCCGGCGACAAGGGTGAGGCTCACGAGGATTCAGGACTGTCGTCGGCCCGCCGCTGGGCCGCGAGATTACTCGCCGGTTGACCAGCAGAATCCTTTTAGCGCGCCATGGGGCGGCATCCAGCGAGTAGTTTCGCGACGATGCCGCGGCTCCGCGGCTCCGCGGGTCGGACGGGGGGCGTTCGGCTGCCGCCCGGGGGTTGCCGCGGCGGTGACGCGAGGTGGCACCGGCCCGCTGCCCGAGCGGGGGCGCGAGGCGGCTGCGGCCCGCTGCCCAGCCGAGGCGGGCGGGGTTGCGGCCCAGGGTGCCGCGATGGTCCGAGCTGCCGTGTTTGCTGCATCGATTCACCAGCGTTTCTGCCGCCTGACCAGCACCTTCGCGACGCGCGCGCTTGACCCGGCGGGGGTGTTGCCCGGCAGCCCCGTCCCCGTAGACTCCCTCGAACACCGGCCCTTCCGGGCCGCCCCCGCCACCGATGGGGGTGTCGAGGAGGACGGATGCTGGAAGTCGGCGCCACGAGCGTGACGATCGTATGGGTGATCGCGGGCATCGCCGTGGTCAGCCTCGCCTACGCGTTGGTGCTGCGACGCCGCGTCCTGGCCGAGGACGAGGGCACCCCGCGGATGCGGGAGATCGCCCGGGCCGTGCAGGAGGGCGCCGCCGCCTACCTCAACCGCCAATTCAAGACCCTCGGGGTCTTCGCGCTGCTGGCCTTCGCGCTGCTCATGGTGCTGCCCGGTGAATGGTCGGTGAAGATCGGCCGCTCCGTGTTCTTCCTCGTCGGCGCCGGCTTCTCGGCCGCGATCGGCTACCTGGGCATGTGGCTGGCGGTGCGGGCCAACGTCCGCGTCGCCGCCGCGGCGATGAAGGCCAACGGGCGCGCCCACGGGGCCGCGATCGCGTTCCGCACCGGCGGCGTGGTCGGCATGAGTGTCGTGGGCCTGGGCCTGCTGGGCGCGGCGGCCGTCGTCCTGATCTACCGGGCGGACGCGCCCGTCGTCCTGGAGGGCTTCGGCTTCGGGGCCGCCATGCTGGCCATGTTCATGCGGGTCGGCGGCGGCATCTTCACCAAGGCCGCGGACGTCGGCGCCGACCTGGTCGGCAAGGTCGAGCAGTCGATCCCCGAGGACGACCCGCGCAACGCCGCCACCATCGCCGACAACGTCGGCGACAACGTGGGCGACTGCGCGGGCATGGCCGCCGACCTGTTCGAGTCCTACGCGGTGACGCTGGTCGCCGCCCTGATCCTGGGCAAGGCGGCCTTCGGCGAGCAGGGCCTGGTGTTCCCGCTGATCGTCCCCGCGATCGGGGCGCTGACCGCCGCCGTCGGCGTCGCCATCACGCGCATCCGCGGCGACGAGTCCGGGCTGAGCGCCATCTACCGCGGCTTCTACCTCTCCGCCGCCGCCGGGGCGATCATCGCCGCCGCGGCCGCGTATGCGTACCTGCCCGCCACGTTCGCCGCCCTGCCCGGGGTGCCCGCGGGCCTGGCCTCGCTGGCGGGTGACCCGCGACTGCTGGCCTCCGCGGCGGTCGCCATCGGCGTCGTCCTCGCGGGCGTCATCCTCTGGCTCACCGGCTACTTCACCGGCACCGACTCCCGTCCGACGCTGCACGTGGCCCGGACGTCGCTCACCGGCGCGGCCACCGTCGTCCTGGCGGGCGTGGGGGTCGGCTTCGAGTCGGCCGTCTACACCGCGGGCGTGATCGCGGCGGCCATCTGCGGGGTCTTCCTGATCTCCGGCGGCTCGATGATCCTCAGCCTGTTCATGATCGCGCTGGCCGGCTGCGGCCTGCTGACCACGGTCGGCGTGATCGTGGCGATGGACACCTTCGGCCCGGTCAGCGACAACGCCCAGGGCATCGCCGTGATGAGCCACGACGTGGACGCCGAGGGGGAGGCGATCCTCACCTCGCTGGACGCCGACGGCAACACCACCAAGGCCATCACCAAGGGCATCGCGATCGCGACGGCCGTCCTTGCCGCGACGGCGCTGTTCGGCTCCTACACCGACGCGGTGAACCATTCGCTGTCGCAGCTGAGCCAGAGCGTCATCGAGGCCAACCCGCTGCTGCTGTCGATGATGAACTACGAGATCGTGTCACCGATCACCCTGGTCGGGGTGATCCTCGGCGCCTCGGTGGTCTTCCTGTTCTCCGGTCTGGCCATCGACGCGGTCACCCGGGCCGCCGGGGCGATCGTCTTCGAGGTGCGCCGACAGTTCCGGGAGAACCCGGGGATCATGACCGGCGAGACCCGTCCCGAGTACGGCCGGGTCGTCGACATCTGCACCCGCGATTCGCTGCGCGAGCTGGCGACCCCCGGGTTGTTGGCCGCCGCCGCTCCGGTTGCCGTCGGCTTCGGGCTGGGGGTGGGGCCGCTGGCAGGCTTCCTGGGCGGTGCGATCACCGCCGGGCTGCTGATGGCGGTCTTCCTGGCGAACTCCGGCGGCGCCTGGGACAACGCGAAGAAGCTGGTCGAGGACGGCCAGTTCGGCGGCAAGTACTCCGCGGCGCACGCCGCCACCGTCATCGGCGACACCGTCGGCGACCCGTTCAAGGACACCGCCGGCCCGGCCATCAACCCGCTCATCAAGGTGATGAACCTGGTCGCGCTGCTGATCGCGCCCGCGGTGGTGGCGATGTCGGTGGGCGACGTCTCCCAGCAGGCGCTGCGCATCGGGATCGCCCTGCTGGCCGCCCTGATCGCTGTCGGCGGCATCATCTGGTCCCGCTTGCGGGCCCATCGCGTCGACGTCGAGGGACGCCTGGAGCACGACTACCACCTGATCGAGGAGCAAGAGGGCTTCCACTAGCCGCCCCGCTCACTCTCGCCGCCTCGTCCGTCCCCGCAGCCGGGCGCCACGCCGGGGGGGTTGCACCGATCTCATCATCGGTAACTACTCTCGGGAAGTGTTCGCCACTTTCGTGTTATTACCCGACAGCGGTGCACGTTTCCTGACAGCAGTGACCGATGATGAGATCGGTGCGGGTCCGGCGGAAGGGCGGCGCGCCGGCGCGGGGCGGGGCGTAGCGGGACGGACGTCAGCGGGTCAGCCGGGCGGCCAGGCGCTCCCGGACGGCGGGCCATTCGGCGGCGAGGATCGAGTAGACCACGGTGTCGCGGACGTGGCCGTCCGGCATGATCTGGTGCTGGCGCAGGACGCCGTCCCGGTGGGCGCCGAGGCGCTCGATCGCCGCCTGCGAGCGCAGATTGGCGTGGTGGGTCCGAAGCTCGACGGCCAAGCAACCCAGGGTGTCGAAGGCGCGGCCGAGCAGCAGCAGCTTGGCCTCGGTGTTCACCGCCGTCCGCTGCGCCGAGGCCGCGTACCAGGTGCCGCCGATCTCCAGCCGCCGATTCGCCTCGTCCAGGTGCAGGTAGTTCGTCAGCCCCACCACCCGGCCCCCGGCACGGACGACGAACGGCACCCAGGTGCCCGCGGCGGCCTCGTCCAGCCGACGTCCGACGAAGGCGGCCATCTCCTCGGGACGCGGGACGACGGTCACCCGCAGCCTCCACAGCTCCCCGTCGGCGGCGGCCAGGGCCAGCGACTCGGCGTCGGCCGCCACCAGGGGATCGAGCCGGACGAAGTCCCCCACCAGCGAGACCGGCTCGGTGAAGGCGCTCACGCCGCCACGCAGTTCGGGTCGCGGCGCCTGAGGATCTCGAAGCCCACCACGGACACCACCGGGGCCAGCATCGCCGCGATCATGCAGGCGCCCGTGCCGACCCCGAGGGGGGTGAGGGCGATCGACCCCACCGGGTTGGCGGAGGCGGGGAGGCGGCCAGGGTGCTGCTCGTGCGGGTCGCGACCGGTCAGCGGCCGCAACCCGGGAAGGGTGGTCGGCGTGGGCTCGGTGCTCACGGGGTCTCCTCCCTGCCGGACGACGGCAGCGCAGTGGTCCTCGCAACGACCGCGCCGCGGCTATCACGACGGCAGCGCGGTGGCTTCTCCGGGGCGGCCGGTGTCCCGGGCCGCACGCTGCCGGACACACTACTTCCCGCCCGCGACGGGCACCCATTCGGGGCCGCCGCCCACGTCGCCCGCGAACGTGGCACTCCGCCCGCGAAATTTCGGGGGCGGAGTGCACCTTTCGGGGGCGGAGTCGGCCGGGCACCCGTCCCCGGGGTCGAATTCGGCGCGCGATGACTGCGCCGTCGCTGGAACGTGCAACACGACTTGGTCTCAATTCCGCGTCGGCGTTGCCTCGGCGGTGGGCCCGATGCCAGACTGCCGCCATCTCGTTGTGATAAGGAGAATTCCCTTGCTTAACGCTCGTTCCCTGCGCGTCGGTGCCCTGGTGGCGGCCGCCGCCCTCAGCCTCACCGCCTGCGCCAACTACGCCGCCTCGCCGTCCACCTCGGCCGCCGGCTCCGCCTCGGCCTCCGCCGGCTCGGCCGCGGCCCCGGCGCTCGTGACCGCCGGCAAGCTGACGGTCTGCACGCACCTGTCGTACAAGCCGTTCCAGTACAAGGACGACGCCAACAAGATCGTGGGCTTCGACGTCGATCTGATGGACGTCGTGGCCAAGAAGCTGATGGCCACCCAGGAGATCGTCGACATCGACTTCGGGCAGATCACCTCGGGCGCGGTCTTCGCGGCCAAGAAGTGCGACATCGGCGCCGCCGCGATCACGATCACCGACGAGCGCAAGCAGGCCGTCGACTTCGCCGATCCGTACTTCGACGCCACCCAGGCCCTGCTGGTCAAGGACGCTGCACTCACCGACCTCGCCGCCCTGAAGGGCAAGGTCGTCGGCGTGCAGACCGACACCACCGGCCAGCTCTACGCCGAGAAGAACAAGGACGCCAACGGCTACACCGTCAAGGTGTTCGACGACATGCCGACCCAGCTCGCCGCCGTGCTCGCGGGCACCGTCGACGCCGGCATCAACGACAACGGCGTGGTCTACGACTACGCCAAGGACAACCCGACCACCAAGGTCGTCAAGGAGTTCGCCACCGGCGAGCAGTACGGCTTCGACGTGGCCAAGGGCAACACGGCCCTGCTGACCGTGGTCAACGAGGCGCTGAGCGCGGCCAAGGCCGACGGCACCTACAACACCATCTACAAGAAGTGGTTCGGGGTGGACGCTCCGAAGTGAGCGCTCCCGCCTAGCCACTACGAAGCACGATCTGCCCGCGTCCGAGACGAGTCATTGCCCGGCTCGGACGCGGGCAGTACTTTGTCCCCACATTTCAACCCAGGAGGAACATGAGCGCGAACGTTGCGGGTCACGTCGCCAGACCCACGCTGTCGCCGCGCAAGCGGGCGCAGCGCATCCGCTATGTCCAGTACGGGGTGCTGATCGTCGTCCTCGGGCTGGCGGTGGCCTTCGCGGACGGGCGCCAGATCCAGCAGGCATTCTTCCGGCCGGACATGATCGCCCGCACCCTGGGGCCGCTGTGGTTCAACGCACTGAAGAACACCATCGTCTACACCCTCGGCGCGTTCGTCGTCGGCCTGACCATCGGCACCCTGCTGGCCCTGATGCGGCTCTCCTCGGTGGCTCCCTACCGTTGGCTTGCGGGGGCCTACATCGAGTTCTTCCGCGGGCTCCCCGCCATCATCGTCTTCCTGGCCTTCGGCCTGTTGCCGCTCGGCTTCCCGGGACTCCGGATGCCCTTCGATCCGTACGGGACGGTCTGGATCGCGCTCGGCATGGTGTCGGCGGCCTACATGGCCGAGACCATCCGGGCCGGCATCCAGGCGGTCCCCAAGGGCCAGATCGAGGCGGCCCGCTCCCTCGGCATGCCCGCCGGGATGTCGATGCAGCGCATCGTCCTGCCGCAGGCCTTCCGGATCGTCACCCCGCCGCTGACCAACGAGCTGATCCTGCTGACCAAGGACTCGTCCCTGGTCTACGTGATCGGGCTGACCGCCGACGCCTACGAGCTGACCAAGTACGGTCGCGACCTGGCGAGCACCACGTCGAACCTGACCCCGCTGGTCATCGCGGGCTTCTCCTACCTGATCATCACCCTGCCGTTGTCCTACGTGGTGCGACGCATGGAAGCCAAAGCGAAGAAGGCCCGGTAACCGCCATGACCCAGACTCCTGCCGTGATCCCCACCGGGGACCGCAACGACGAGATCCAGATCTACGACCTGCACAAGTCCTTCGGGCCGCTGGAGGTGCTCAAGGGCATCACCACCACCATCCACCGCGGCGAGGTGGTCTGCGTGATCGGGCCGTCCGGCTCGGGCAAGTCGACGCTGCTGCGTTGCGTGAACCTGCTCGAGGAGCCCACCAAGGGCCGGATCTTCATCCTGAACGACGAGATCACCGACCCGGACGCCCACATCGACGCCCTCCGCACCAAGATGGGCATGGTCTTCCAGTCCTTCAACCTGTTCCCGCACCTGACCGCCCTGGAGAACTGCACGATCGCCCCGATCCGGGTGCAGGGCAAGTCGAAGGAGGAGGCCGAGAAGATCGCCATGAAGAACCTCGCCAAGGTCGGGCTCGGCGACCGGGGCGGCTCGTTCCCGGCGCAGATGTCCGGCGGCCAGCAGCAGCGCGTCGCCATCGCCCGGGCGCTGTCGATGGACCCGGAGCTGATGCTCTTCGACGAGCCCACCTCGGCCCTCGACCCGGAGCTCGTCGGCGACGTGCTGTCGGTCATGCGGGACCTGGCCTCGTCCGGCATGACGATGATGGTGGTCACCCACGAGATGGCGTTCGCCCGCGAGGTCGCCGACCGGGTGATCTTCATGGACGGCGGCGTCATCGTCGAGGAGGGCCCGCCCAGCGAGGTCATCGGCAACCCGCAGCACGAGCGGACCCGCACGTTCCTGCGCCGGGTGCTCGACCCGACCCACGTGCACACCGGGGAAGAGGACGCGGCCTACGCCGAACGGCACAAGGCCGACGTGTTCCTGGCGGGCGGTGACGCTCCGTCGTAAGGGTCACCCCGGCGCACGGGTGAGGCCCCGGCGGAAACCTCTGACCGAACCCTCGCCGGATCCGACCTCTCATCGGTGCATAGGTGACCGTCATCGGTCACTTATGTACCGATGGGGTGCTTCGCTGGGATTCGCTCAGCGGACGCTGTGTCGCTGCCGGATGTGGTAGACACTTTGCCAGTTCGCGAGGCTGACCTCGCGCCCGACAGGAGCCTCGACGATGCCGCTGAACCCGCCGGCCCGGAACGGTCGCAAGCGCGTGCTGTTCCTCTTCTCCGACACCGGGGGCGGCCACCGCTCGGCCACCAACGCGATGATCGAGGCGCTCGAGCTCGAGTTCCCCGGCCGCTTCGAGCTCACCATGGTGGACGTCTTCCGCGACTACCTGCCGGCCCCGCTGCGCTACGCCCCGGAGATGTACATCCCGCTGGCCAAGTACCCGCAGACCTGGGCGATGGGTTACAAGGCGCTGGACGGCGGCCGCCGCGCCCGCGCGTTCGTCCACAGCGTCTACCCCTACGTCGCCAGCAGCACCAAGCGCCTCTACCGGGAGAACCCGGCGGACCTCATCGTCTCGGTGCATCCCCTTGTCAACACGGGGATGCTTCGGACGATGAAGAAGAACCCCACCCCGTTCATGACCGTGGTGACCGACATGGTCTCCACCCACGCGTTCTGGTTCGACCGCCGCGCCGACGTGGTGGTCGTGCCCACCGACGAGGCCCGCGAGAAGGCGATCGAGTACGGCATCGCCGAGGGCAACGTCCGGGTGGTGGGGCTGCCGGTCGCCGAGCGCTTCCGCAACCCGCCCGCCGACCCGATGGCCGTCCGGCGGCGCCTGGGCTGGAGTACCGACCGGCCGGTCATCCTGCTGATCGGCGGCGGCGACGGCATGGGGCCGATGGGCCGGGTGGCCAAGGCCATCAACGAGGCCCGGCTCGACGCCACCTTGGTGGCCATCTGCGGCCGCAACGAGTCGCTGCGGGAGAAGCTCGAGGCCCTCGACTGGACGATGCCGCATCACCTCTACGGCTTCACCACCGAGATGCCCGACTTCATGGCGGCCTCCGACATCCTGGTCACCAAGGGCGGTCCGGGCACCATCAGCGAGGGCTTCATCGCGGGCCTGCCGTTGGTGATCTACTCCCGGCTCCCGGGCCAGGAGGAGGGCAACGTCGACTACGTGGTCGAGAAGAGGGCCGGGGTGTGGGCGCCGCGGGTCTCGCAGGTCGTGGACGCCGTCCGCACCTTCGTGAACGACCCTGCCGCCCGCGAGCAGGCCGCCGCCGCCAGTCGGCGGGTGGCCAAGCCGGACGCCGCTCGCGAGATCGCCCGGATCATCGCCGAGCGGGTCGGCGTCTACCAGTAGCCGCCGGCGTCGACGCCGCAGGGCGGCCGGTCAGGCCGACGCGGCCCGCTCGCGGAGCCGCCGCCTGCGCGTCCAGCGGGGCGCCACGGCCGCGTCGCGCCGGACGATCTGCAGCGCCAACCACACCGTCGCCGCCACCATGGTCAGGACCGTGACGGGGCTGGCCTCGGCCCCGAATATGCCGCCGGTCAGCCAGTCGGGCCCCACTGGTACCGTCGCGAGCCAGCCGTCGCTGAACCCGGAGCCTGAGACCGGCACCCCCAGCACCGGCCCCTGGACGATGTTCCACGCTGCGTGCGCGCCGATGCAGACCCACAGCGACCGGGTCAGCACGTACAGCAGCGCGAAGGACAGCCCGGCCTCGACCGCGATCGCCAGGGCGCCCCACCAGGTGGCGTCCGGGTTGGCCAGGTGGGCCAGGCCGAACAGCCCGCCGGAGAGGGCCGCGGCCAGCCAGCTGCCGACCAGCTCCTCCAGCAGCCGGAACAGCACACCCCGGAACAGGATCTCTTCGGCGATCCCCGCCCCGGCGCCCAGCACCAGCAGGGGCACGGCCCAGGAGTAGCCGCCATCCACGCCCTCGAAGCGGTAGCCGCCCGCCAGGGCGATGATCGCGAAGCACGCCACGAACAGGCCGGCCCCGATCCCCAGGCCGATGACCAGGCCGAACGCCCGCCGGGGCGCCAGCTCGAAGGGCGGCTGGCGGCGCTCGATGAGCAGGGACAGCACCAGGTAGGCGCTCCCGATCACCACGATCTGGAGGACGGCTTTCGTGGCGGGACTCGTCAGGTTCGCTCCCGTGGCCAGCGCGATGGGCCGCGTCGCCACCGACATCCCGACGACCAGCAGCCCGAACCAGAGCAGCCGCAGCAGCGGGTTGTGGAACCAGCGGGTCCCCAGCGGCTGGACGGGGGTGTCGGCGGCGAGCAGGTCCTCCGCACGCAGCGGCGGGGCGGTCAGCGAGCGCGTGAGCTTCATCGGGGGTGCCTTCGGGTGGGGGTGGGGGTGGCGGCCGGGGGCCGGGTCGTCAGGGGCGGGAGCCGTCGAAGCTGTTGATCATGAAGTGGGCCGAGCGGACGAGGTAGTCGCGCAGTTCGGCGTCCTCGGCCTCGTCCAGCCCGAGGGCGTCCAGGGAGGCGAGCATGTGGCGCAGCCAGCGCTCCGCCTGATCGGGGGTGACCGCGTAGGGGGCGTGGCGCATTCGCAGCCGGGGGTGGCCGCGGGTCTCGGAGTAGGTCTTGGGGCCGCCCCAGTACTGCTCCAGGAAGAGGCGCAGCCGGTCGGCGGCCGGGCCCAGATCCTGCTCGGGGTAGAGCGCCCGCAGCACCGGATCGGTGGCGACGCCGGCGTAGAAGCCGGCCACGAGGCGCTCGAACGTGGGCGCGCCGCCCACCCGGTCGTAGAAGCTGGCTCGCTGGTCGACGTGGCGCACCTGGTCGCCCCAGGCCTGCGCCGGGGTGGCGGTCACCTCGAGGGACGGCGGCTGTGGCGAGGTCGGTGAGTCGGTCACCCGGCCATTGTGCCCGAGCCCGACCCAGCCGGGCCCATCGCGGGGGCTCGCTGCGCCGCGGGTTCCGTGGCCGTCGTGACGCCGCCGGTGGGCGGGAGGCGGACGCGAGTCGCCGCGGTTCCGCGGGCGCCCGCCGCCGCTCGGGTGGGTCGACGGGCTCGACAGCGCCCCGGGCTGGGGGAGGATGATGAGGCGGAGGAGCTTGGGCGATTATTTGTGCTCCGAGCTAATATGAAGGTCCACGATCTGATTGCCGAGCGTTCCGATGACCACACCTGACGAGTCCACCGACAAGCCGAAGCACTTCGCGTTCTCCCTCACCCAGATTCTGGGTGGGGCGCTCGCGGCCGCCACGGCGTCGTTCCTGGGCTCGCGGCTGGGGGTCGCCGGCACCATCTTCGGGGCGGCGCTGGGCAGCGTGATCGCGGCCGTGGCGAGCACCCTGTACGTCGGCAGCCTGCAGGTCACCAAGACGAAGGTCCGCAAGCTCTGGGTGCGCAACGCCGAGGGCGAGCTGACCGAGGTCACCGAGGACGTGCCCGAGGAGGCCGCCGAACCGGACGAGCCGCCCGCGACGAAACTGCGCCGGCGCTGGCTGGCCGGGGGCGCGGTGGTCGCCGCCGTGCTGAGCGCGCTCGTGATGTTCGTGGTCGCCATGGTGCTGATCACCGGCGCCGAGTTCGGCACCGGCCACACGGTCGACGGTCGCACGGGAACGACCATCGGCAACATCGGCAAGCCGTCCGCCACGCCGGAGCCCTCGCCGTCCGCCACCGCGAGCCCGAGCGCAACCCCGACGCCCACTCCGTCCGTCACCGCATCCCCGACGCCGACCCCCGAGCCGTCCGGCTCACCCACCGCCGAGCCGTCGATCACCCCCACGCCGAGCGTCGCCCCCACCACCTCGCCGACCAGCTGACCCGGTGCGCCCGCCCCGCCGGCCGACGTCACCGATGGCCCGGGCGCGGGGACAACGGTGACGCCGCGGGCGGCGCGCGGCATAGTGGGCCGGGTGACGATCCACGATGAGCATCCCTTCGCCACGCCCGCGGGGGAGCGCGACCAGCTGCGCCGCTTCCGCGGCCGGTTGGCCGTCCCCGTCTCGCTGTGGACGGCGCGGGCGGGGGAGCGTCCCGCCGGGCTGACGGTGTCGTCCATGCTGGTGGCGCTGGGCGAGCCCGGGTCGGTGCTCGGCCTGCTGGATCCGGACTCGGACCTGTTCGAGGCCCTCGAGGCGTCCGGACGCGTCGTGGTCAACGTGCTCGGCTGGGAGCATCGGCAGCTCGCCGACGCCATGGCCCACCTCGCCCCCGCCCCCGGTGGGCCCTTCCGGATGGCGACCTGGACCGACACCGCCTGGGGGCCCGTCCTCGACACGGCGGTCGCCTGGCTGGGAGCCCGCCTGGTCGGCGAGCCCGAGGAGGTCGGCCGCTCCATGCTGGTGCGCTGCGAGGTGGAGACGGTCACCGTCACCGAGGGCGCGCCGCTGGCGTTCCTCCAGGGCCGCTACCGCCGCGTGGACGCCTGACGCGCGACGCAGCGACCGCCGGAGGATGTTCGGGCCCACGCCCCCGCCGGTAGGATCATGAGCGCTGTCGAGCAGGATCGCGAAAGGAACTGCGGTGCGCGCGCTTCGTAAGGTCACGGCGGGCCCCGGCCTGCACCTCGTCGACATCCCGGAACCGACCTGCGGCGACTGGGAGGTGAAGATCCGGGTGCTGCGCGCCGGGCTGTGCGGCACCGACCTGCACCTCGCGGACTGGGACGAGTGGGCCGCCTCCCAGCTGCGGGCACCCCAGACCATCGGCCACGAGTTCTACGGCGAGATCGTCGAGGTCGGCGACGAGGTCAAGGAGCTCAGGGCCGGCGACCGGGTCTCCGGCGAGGGCCACATCGTGTGCGGCTACTGCCGCAACTGCCGGGCCGGCCGCCGCCACCAGTGCATCCGGACGATCGGGTTGGGCGTCAACCGGGACGGCGCGTTCGCCGACTACGTCGTCCTGCCGGTGGAGAACGTCTGGAAGCACCCGGTCGGCGCGGGCATCGACCCCGATCTGGGGGCCATTTTCGACCCGCTCGGCAACGCCACCCACACCGCGCTGCAGTGGCCGCTGCTCGGCGAGGACGTGCTCATCACCGGCGCGGGCCCGATCGGCGTCATGGCCGCGGCGATCGCCAAGCACGCCGGCGCCAAGCACGTGGTGGTCACCGACGTGAGCGACTACCGGCTGGCGCTGGCGGCCGGGGCCGGCGCGGACCTGGCGGTCAACGTCGCCCGCACCCGCATCAGCGAGGCGCAGCGCCAGCTCACCATGACCGAGGGGTTCGACATCGGCCTGGAGATGTCGGGGGCCCCGTCCGCGGTGGCGGAGATGCTGGAGAACCTGACCCACGGCGCCCGGGTGGCGATGCTCGGGCTGCCCAAGGAGCCCTACGCCATCGACTGGGGCAAGGTCATCACCCACATGATCACGCTGAAGGGCATCTACGGCCGCGAGATGTTCGAGACCTGGTATCTGATGACCTCGATGCTCGCCTCGTCCCAGGAGTTCAAGCGGGCGGTCACCTCCGTGATCACCCACCGCTTCCCCGCGGACCGCTGGGAGGACGCCTTCGCCGCCGCCCGCTCCGGGGAGTGCGGCAAGGTCATCATGGATTGGAGCTGAGGACATGTACCGAGCCAGCCGGGACGGCTTCGCCGCGACGTTGGACGAGATTCGCGCCGCCGGGCTGTACAAGTCCGAGCGGGCGCTGACCACCCCGCAGGCGGCCCACATCGCCACCACCGCCGGCGGGGCGCTGAACTTCTGCGCCAACAACTACCTCGGCCTGGCCGACCACCCGGACGTCGTCGCCGCCGCCAAGGCCGCGCTGGACGAGTGGGGCTTCGGGATGGCGTCCGTCCGCTTCATCTGCGGCACCCAGACCCAGCACACCGAGCTGGAGCGGCGGCTCGCCGACTTCCTCGGCACCGACGACGCCATCCTGTTCAGCTCCTGCTTCGACGCCAACGGCGGCGTCTTCGAGACGCTGTTCGGCGCCGAGGACGCGATCATCTCCGACGAGCTGAACCACGCGTCCATCATCGACGGCATCCGGCTGAGCAAGGCGGCCCGCTACCGCTACCGCAACGCCGACCTGGACGACCTGCGCACCCAGCTGGAGTCGGCGGCGGGGGCGAGGCGGACGGTGATCGTCACCGACGGCGTCTTCAGCATGGACGGCTACTACGCGCCGCTGCCGGGCATCTGCGACCTCGCCGACGAGTTCGGCGCGCTGGTGTTCGTGGACGACTCCCACGCGGTGGGTTTCGTGGGCGAGGGGGGCCGCGGCACCCCGGAGCTGTTCGGGGTCGCCGACCGGGTCGACATCGTCAGCGGCACCCTGGGCAAGGCCCTGGGCGGGGCGTCCGGCGGCTACATCGCCGCCCACGCGGAGATCGTCGACCTGCTGCGGCAGCGGGCGCGCCCCTACCTGTTCAGCAACTCCGTGGCCCCCTCGGTGGTGGCCGGCTCGCTGGCCGCCCTCGACCTAGCGGCCTCGTCCGCCGAGGGACGGGCCCGGCTGGCCGACAACACGGTCCTGTTCCGCGAGCTGATGACCGACGCGGGCTTCGACCTGCTGCCGGGCAGCCACCCGATCGTGCCGGTGATGTTCCCCGGCGAGGACGGGGCGCGGCGCGCCACCCGGATC